>JAZNHM010000221.1:0-8138 GCA_045576955.1 Acutalibacteraceae bacterium
TCAAGAGCTATACAGCTAATCAAATCAGCTGATATAGCTCTTGTTGCTATCTCATATCCGATAACGGTGTGTAGTCTGTGCTGTTTTTCAAATATTCTTCCATTTTGCCACTGAGCAGTAATCTGACATAACTCATCGGTTCGTTGTAGATAAGGTAATCAAGCTCGGACGCTTCGTACATATTGTTTGCATATTCGTTTTCAACTGCATCGCAGTCGATTGACACCATGGAGCCGTCGGTTAATATTACTTCAACGCAGGCGGTGTCGATGTTGAATTCACAGGTTGTAATTCGATTTGTCATAGAAAATTCCTCCCTTATAAAACTGTCAAATCCGTTGATATATAAGACTTACACCGCAAGAGCCACTTCGTATGTAATCTCCTTGCAGTGACCGTCAAGCCAACGATAATTGCGGGTGAATTTCACTGTTCGTACGGGACAATTATTCTTAACCATCTGACCGCCGACGCTGCCTGCTTCTCTTGAAGTGAGGTCACCGTTGTAACCCTGCTTAAGGTTAACGCCTACTTCTCTTGCAGCTTCCATCTTGAACTGGTCAAGAGCAGCTCTTGCCTGAGGAACTACTGAATTGTTCTTTGACATTTCGTTTACACCCCTTTGAATTCAATTTGCGTTTGCTCTATTATTTTTGCAATCCATTCAGGGTTTATTAATGTTAATTTTTTGATTAATTTGAAAGTTTTGAAACATTAAAAAGGCTCCCTTTGATGAGGGAGAGATTGATTTTGCAATTTTTTCTCTCCTTCCGTCTTTTGCTTCGCAAAATCCACCTTCCTCATCAGAGGAAGGCAAATAAAACTCTGAAATTCAACAACAAAATCCCGCACAGAAAAACTGTACGGGATTGGAATTTAATATATGCCTTTGACTGCTTCGGGGATTGTTTTGGTCAGACCAAACAGTTTCTTGAAGAATGCGATTATCTTATCAAAGAAACCTGCTTTTGAGGTCATTGTCTGTGTGTCGGCAGAAACTATGTTGCCCTCTGCATCGTAAACAATAGCGGTAAAGGTTGTGTCTCCCTTTTTGTCGGGAGTAATGGTACAGGTTGTTCCGTATACCGAAACCGAATAGCTGAAGTTTTCGTTTGATGCAGTCCATTCAACATAACCGCCTTCGGGGATCTTTGACGGGTCAACGTGAAGGACGATTGAATCGCCGTAGCTTATGGTTGTTTCCGTGGGTGTAGGCATAAGAGAGGTATCAACATCTGATGAATCATATTCGGGGGTGTCTGTTGCACCGCTGTTATCATATTTATAGTTATAATGAACCTTTGCTGTTGCAAGAGTTCCGTTGTTCGATCCTATTCTGAAATTTTCCCAATCAGATCTTGAACCCTCATAATAAATATCTTTGATATTATCGCAGCCGGGAAAGACATCTGAACCTATTACCGTTAAGCTTTTGGGAATTGTTATACTTGCAAGATTTGTACAACCCGAAAATGCAACTATACCAATGCTTGTTACATTTTGGGGAATTATCACACTTGTAAGGCTTGTACAGTAAAGAAATGCCCCGTAGCCTATAGTTGTTACACTGTCAGGAATTACATAGTTTGTTCTTGCGTTACCAACCGGATACTGTATTAATTCTGTTTTATCTTTGTTGAACAATGCCCCGTATTCATCGTTCAAATATGCAGTGTTGTCAGAATTTACCGTTACGCTTGCAAGGCTTGTGCAATCGTTAAACGCAGATTCACCTATGCTTGTAACGCTGGCGGGGATTGTTATGCTTGCAAGGTTTGTGCAAACGTAGAAAGCAGATTCTCCTATGCTCGTTACCCCATTACCAATTGTTACATCTGCAAGGTTTGCGCATTTAAAGAACGCATTTTTGCCTATGCTTATTACACCATTGCCAATTGTTACGCTTTTAAGGCTTGTGCAATTCCAGAACGCATATTCGCCTATGCTTGTTACACCATCAGCAATCGTTACTGATTTTATTAATGAGCGATATCGGTACCATGGATAGTTTAAGTTTAAGTCAAAGTAATTATTCATCAATCCCGTACCGCTGATTGTAAGCACTCCCGTGCCTAAATCAAGACTCCAGGTCAGATTTTTGCCGCAAGTACCGCTTGTTGCCGCTTCTGCTTTGAAACTAAAAAGATTCAGTTCAGATAAATCGAGATTCACGAATCCCGCAAAGAGTGCGGCGCCGAACACCATAACCGCAACGAGCAGAATTGATATTGCTTTTTTGAACGCCTTTTTCATAAGTGTAACCTCCAAAATTTCTCTATTTTATATTGTATCATATCTTTTCTGTATCCGCAATTATAAATACTGCAAAACTTTCCTTTTAAAACACACGAGAAACAACCAAAAGCCGCCTTTTCAACTTAAAGGCAGCTTTGTGATACATCATATTGATTTGGGTGTCACAGATTATACTGTATGTTGTTCGCTTTCTTCAATAAGGGATTGAACATCAACTTCTCTTGCAGCCTCCATCTTGAACTGGTCAAGAGCAGCTCTTGCCTGAGGAACTACTGAATTGTTCTTTGACATTTCGTTTAAAACGCACAATTCGCTTTAACGAAGTAAACAATCCACTTTTCACAAAAAACATTTTAGTTGACTCTTTGAAATACCCTATCGCTCTGCAAGCATCTCGGTATACCCTTTCTTAATTCTTAAATTAAAATATGTTTAATAATATTTTCTATATAACATACAAATTCATAAAACTGTTCAATTGACAAAATGTCAATATTAATATAGAATAATTTATTGATTTTTTGAAAAAATCTTGTATTTTGTTTATTTTTGCTTGAACTATATATAATATGAGGTGATAGTATGAAAAAAATTCTATCTGTTTTTCTTTCATTGGTACTCGTTCTTGGCATTATATCGCCTGCTTCAGCATGGGTGGATGCCAACGAAAGCCACAGTCAAATTCCCGTTATCCGTATTTCGGGCGACGGTGAAGCTCTATACGACTTGGAAGGCAATAAAATCTTCCACTATAAGGATATCGCTAAGCTTTTAAAGAGTGACGGTGAAAACGGTTCAGAAAACAGCGAGCTTTACAAATCAATGGCAGAAAATCTCCTTCCTGCTCTTGCTAAAGGTCTTGCAACAGATAATTGGGATGACCTATATGCGGGTCTTGAAACCGAAATAAGCAAAATTTTTTCCAACTCCCTTCTCGATGAAAACGGCAATGTAACCAACGGTTCGGGCTTATCACAAAGCCGCAAAGAACAAATGGAAAACAAAAGAAATAACAATCAGATGGGCGAAAAGGGTTATTTTGCCTGGAACGACTATTGGTTCCATTATGACTGGCGACTTGATCCTATGGAAACTGCCGACGAATTCAACTCGTTTGTTCAAGATATCAAAAGAACAACAGGCTGCGAAAAAGTTGGTGTAGCGGCAACTTGCCTCGGAACAAACATCGTTATGGCATATGTTGCTAAATACGGTGCCAAAGATATTCAGGGCATTGCAATGGACGGCAGTGTTGTCGGTGGTGCGGAGATTCTGAGTGATGTTATCTGTGCAAAATTTGATGTTGATCCCCCTGCAGTTATGAGAATTCTTCGTGATGTTGAAGGCCTCGGCATGTTCAGTTTAAATGAATTTTTATCGGTAACCATCGATATGCTTATTCAGACAGGCCTTATGGAAGGTGTTATCAGCACAACGGAAAATCTTTTTTACGATAAGCTTGTTGAAGGTGTAACCTCTGCTTTAGCTCTCTCAACATTCTATACTTGGCCGAACTACTGGGCTTGTGTAACTCCCGAAGACTATGAATCAGCAAAATATTATGTGTTTGGCGAAGAAGGAAGCGAAAAAAGAACAAAGTATGCCGGACTCATCGAAAAGCTTGATCGCTACGACAGAGAAGTTCGTCAGCAAGTTCCCGAGCTTCTTCAGAAAATAAAAGACGACGGTGCAAATTTAGGAGTAATTTCAAAATACGGATTCCAAATGATACCTATTACATCAACATCTGATGCAATTTCAGACCAGTTTGCTTCCGTTACACGTTCCTCATTCGGAGCAACAACATCAAATGTATATGAAACACTTTCAGATGAATACATTGCACAAAGAACAGCTGAGGGCAAAGGCAAATATATTTCTCCAGATAAACTGATTGATGCATCCACTTGTCTTTACCCGGATTACACTTGGTTTATAAAAGGGTCATCTCACTCCAACTGGACATGTTATGAGATAAAAATAATGTTTGAGGTTGCTTCGGCTGACCGCCAACTCACCGTTGATGATTTTTCGTATACTCAATTCATGGTTTATGATAAAGCTACCGACTCCCTTTCCCCCATGACCGCAGAAAACTGCAACACAGAAAATTGGGACTCCACCCCCGAAATATATAAGCCAGAATCACTTGTAGACAGGCTTAAGGTTGCATTCAATGCTATGGTTGTATGGACGAAACTTCTCATTGAATTCATCATTGAAAGCATAAAAAACGCATAACCTAATAAGTCAGGACCTCCGGCTAAGCCGGAGGTCCTGACTTATTTAGGCATGTGGCGATTCGGTGCTTCAAGCTTCTCAAAATCCATCGCTGTATTAATAATGCGCCTCTCCGCAATCACATTCGAGGAGAACATTAAAAATCTTGTGGAAGAAGTTTGCAATTCTCCATATAAAGCTCCAGAACCAGTGGTCACTGTGGCAGATATGCTCACATTCCTCTTCATCCCAGATATTTTCTTTACCGCAAAGGTCGCAGGATTCATCAAAGTTATCATCAATATGACATTCTTCATCAAGAGGCAATTCCTCGTGACCCGAAACAATCTCATCACAGATTGAACAGTAAAGTCCGTTGGTATAGCCGTGTTCGGTGCAGTTTGAATATTTTCCTTCAACAAACTCAACATCGTGCACACTGCCGTCATCAGCGGTATGGGTCTGGCGGTTGAGAACAACAGTGAAAGCACCTTCGTCATAACAGTTGTGAGCATCAAAATAATAGGTTTCCCCTGCCTCAAAAGAATAAATAAGTTCAAAATCCATACCGTTATCATCATAGCTTTCCGCAACCCATTCTCCGTTCACATCATAGAGAAAACAATCGGGGTCGGCGTTTTCGGAAACGGATTTGAATGAATATGTGCCGCTTACTTCGGGAGTAAATCTGAACCAGAAAATATCATCAGATGATTGGGATTCAAGCTCATATTCATCGCCGTCATTTATATCTTTACCCAAGAAGCTTTCTCCGCAGAGACAGTATCCGAGAAAACCGATTTCAGTATGGTTGCAGGCTTCTCCGCAACCCCCACAAACTCCGTTTTCAAAAGAATGACCGCATTCAAGAGTGATTTCGAATTCATGGTCGCCTTCATCATAAACTTTGACATGGAAATAATATGTTACTCCTGCTTCAAAATCATATTTGAGGCTGAAATCCATGCCGTTTTCATCATCCGCCGTTATAAGACTTTCTTCGATTGAATCAGAACTGTAGAGTTCGCAATAGGTATCCAGCTCATCCGATTGAGCATTCAGCACATATGCCGCATTTTTGGGGGGAGTGAATTTTATAATTGTTTCTTCTTCACTGTTAACAGGAACGGTAAGAGTTTCGCCAAAGCCGATTTCATAATCATATTCAAATGCATCGGGGTCGGATCTGATTATCTTTATTCTGCCGTCACCGTCGGGATCGCTGTATTTTTCTGCAGGAATAACACCACCCAAAGTTTCGGTGAAATATTCAATAAGTATTTCGGAGTCACAAGGCAGACCCTCCTGCTGAACAACATTTGCGCCTTCAAGCATTGTAAGTCCGTCGCCGCCCTGAGTAAGCACATAAGAACTGCCTGCCAATGTGTATGTTTTTTCAAGGTCAACGGGTTCACCGCCAATAAGAACATTCTGAACTCTGCGTTCTTTTGTTTCATCCATTTCGATGAAGTTATCAAGCTGGTCGGTGATAACGGGAGTTTCCCTGTATGTATGAATTTCAAATGTTACACCAGAAACCTGGAAGAATCCTCCGATGGGATCGGGACACTCGCGTGCACCGTGTTCAAGGACGTCGATAAGCTGCTGACCCGTAACCTCAATAACACACATATCGTTATTGAATGCATTTATATCCATCAGCATCTTTCTTGTTACGTCACCGACTGCAATCTCTGCACGGACGCCGCCACCGTTGCAGAGTGCGACATCTGCACCCGTTACCGCACGGTATGAATCGGCAACAAAATCGCCAGAGTTGGTCTCTCTCTTGCGCACAGCCCAGCTTCCGTCGGAATCGTAGGCAACAAGCTTTGCTTCTGATGTTCCGATTTTTTCAAAAAGATATGCTATTTCTTCGTTGTAACCGTCAACCTTATCTTGGACGGTATTATAAGCTGATTTTGCTTCTTCTGACATTGTTTCAACATCAACATTATCTGGATTTATAAGCTCAAAGCTTGCATTACCACCACTGATTGTGAGTACACCGAAGTTTGCAAACTTTGTACCCGTTGATGTAAGAACAACATCTTCGTTATTGATATTTTTATATGTTGCACTTTCGATTGTTTCGTGTGAATGAGCATCAATGTAATAATCAATACCGTCTGTGTTTGCAATAATATCGATTGATTTCCAGCCCTCAGATGTTTCAAGAATACCTGTATGGCCCACAGCAACAACAATATCCGCACCGTCGGCAATTGCATAATCAACGCTCTCCTGAATATTTTCATAAAGAGCTTCGTTTGTCATTCCGCCGGGATCTTTTGGGAAACCGTAAATGAAATTATTGTTTTCATCTTTGAAAAACTCGGGAGTAGATTTGGTTATGGTTTCGGGGGTTGAAATACCAACAAAAGCAACTTGATAACCGCCGAAATCTTCAATTGCATAGGGTTCAAAAACAGGTTCTATACTGGGAAGATAGTGGAAATTCGAGCTTACGTATTTATAACTCGCTTTATTTTCGGCAAGGTCAAGGAATACATTCATTCCGTAGTCAAACTCGTGATTGCCGGGCACGGCATAGTCATAGCCGACGGCATTCATAATATCAACAACGGCTTCGCCCTCGGTAAGAGCGCCTATAACCTCACCCTGAATGGCATCGCCCGCATCAACAACGATAACATTCTTGCCCTGTGTCTCAAGTTCTGCTTTATATGCGGCGAGCACAGGATAATCGTCAATGGCGCAGTGAACATCATTTGTGTAAAGAATAACGGTTTCGTTAACTGAGGCAAAGGCAAGTGCAGACGTAGTTGCAAAGACCATTGCCACAGCGAGCAGAATGCTTATAAGTTTGTTTGTTTTTTTCATAATGTTAACCTCCCTGAGGATTTGTTTATATTGTTTGTTATTTGAAATCCGTTCGGCTTATTCTGCGTTCATCTGTTCAACATATTCTTTAAATTCTTTGAAAATTCGTTTGCCGATTGTGCGATAATCCATAGCAAGAACTTTTTCAATCTTCTTTTTTCGTATTTCATCGGGCACGTTATAGATCATCATAATTGCATTCAACGCTCCCGAAATGCGCGTTTCAAGATGTACGGTTTTGTCAATCGCATTCAGAGTTGAATGTTCGATACCTACAACAAGAATTTCCGCTTCTCTGAACTGTTCGTTTGTCCAATCGGGACAATATTCCGCAAAAACTTCTTTTGCACGAGCGCTGTCGTTATTGTGGATGATTTCAAGGCACTTCTGACTTTGATATGCAGAAATGAAAAAATCCTTTGCAACCTCGTTTTCTTCACAAGCCGACGCCATCGTCATAAGTTCAAAGCAAAGGGCAAGCAATGAACTGATACCGTCATCCGCTTCTTCCTTTATCAGCTTCCATTGGAACTTGCACAGCATTTCAACAAGCTCGGCAAGAATATCTTCCTTGGAATGAAAATAAAATGTGAAGTTACCTTTGCTGATTCCCAGCTCGCTGCTGACCATCTGAACAGTTGTTGCCGAATAACCGTTTTCGAGGAACATTCGGGTTGAAACTCGGATTATTTTATGTTTTGTTGATTCTTTCTTTGCCATAGCGCCTCCTTAAAAACAGAACATTTTCGCATAATTGCACTTGTACTAACGATAATTTAGCACATGTACAGGGGTTTGTCAATATATATTATTCATTT
>JAZNHM010000222.1:0-4870 GCA_045576955.1 Acutalibacteraceae bacterium
CAAGACTTACACCGCAAGATGCTACATTCTTGACGAGATTATGCTTCCTGTTATCGCAGAGCCCAGAGCAGAGCTTTCAAAGTGGGCTCCCAAGATGCTCACAACAAAGATTGACCCCGAAAAGATCGGCGACGTTATCGGCAAGCAGGGCAAGGTTATCCAGAAGATCTGCGCTGAATGCAACTGTAAGATTGACGTTCAGGAAGACGGTAACATCTTTGTTTCATCAACAGATATCGACGATGCAAGAAGAGCAATCTCAATCGTAGAAACAATTGCTAACGACCCCGAGGTCGGCGCAATCTATAAGGGCATCGTAACCCGCCTTATGAGCTTCGGTGCATTCGTTGAAATCGCTCCCGGCAAGGAAGGTATGGTTCACATCAGCCAGCTCGACGTTAAGAGAACTGAGAAGGTTGAAGATGCGGTTAACGTTGGCGATGAGGTTATCGTTAAGGTTCTTCCCAAGGATGACCAGGGCAGACTCAACTTCTCACGCAGAGAAGCTCTTATCGAGGTTGAAGGCCTTGTTCCTGAAAACACAGTTTCAGATGCTCCCAGAAAGCCCAGAAGAGATTTCAAGGGTGACAGAGGCGGACGTCAGAGAAGAGATAACAACAACGACTGATAAAAATCAACACCGCGGATTCATTTTGAATCTGCGGTGTTTTTTGTTAAATTTTGTTTGACACTTCTGTTTAGATTTGATAGAATAAATTAAATTAAAAAAAGGAGCTGTTTTTATGATGGCACAGATTGTATCATTCATTATGTCCCTTGTAATCACCATTACTTCGGCACTGGGTCTTGCTTATGTTGCACCCGCCGAGGAAGCCGCCGAAATCGAAAATGTTATCATTATGATTGGCGACGGTATGGGTTGGAATCACCTTTACTCAACTCAGAATAAACACAACGTAAAACTTGAAATGCTTGAGAGAACCGATTACCACGGCTTTTCAAGAACCCGTTCCGCAAGCGCACTTGTTACCGACTCCGCTGCAGGCGGCACCGCTCTTTCAACCGGCGGCAGAACAATAAACGGATATATCGGCGTTTACCCCACCGATCCTCTTGAAGCACTCGGTACACCCGCTTCAATCACCGAGGTTGCTATGAGCCGCGGTATGAGTACAGGCGTTGTTACAAGCGATGAAGTTACCGGTGCAACTCCCACAGCTTTCTCTGCCCATGAGAGAGACAGAGGCATGTCAGCCGAACTTTTTGCAGACCAGGTTGAATCCGATATCGACCTTATTTGGGGTGCAATTGACAAAGATACCGTAACAAAAGAGGCTTGTGCTGCAAACAATAAAGAATATGTTTCAACCCTCAGCGAGGTTAAAGCACTTGAAGCAGGTCAGAAGTCTATCGGTCAGTTTGACTGCGAAACTATGTGGAAGGGACTCGACAACGGCGACCAGCCCACTCTCTCCGAGCTTACAGTTGAAGCAATTGATATTCTTGACGACGATAAGGACGGTTTCTTCCTTATGGTTGAAGGTGCTCACATTGACAAGTGCTCACACTCGCAGGACGGCGACGGTGCAATGACCGCTGTGCTTGAATTTGACAGAGCAATAAGCAAGGCTATTGATTTCGCCGAAAAAGACGGACATACTCTCGTTGTTATTACTGCTGACCACGAAACAGGCGCAGTTACACCTAACGGCGATGGCACATACACCTGGACTTCAGGCAGCCACTCGGCAGCTGATGTTCCCGTGCTTGTTTACGGCTGTGATTCATTCATCGAGGACGGTGAAACAATCGATAACATCGATATCCCCACAAAAGCTGTGGCATTTATGACCAACAACGAGGTTTATTTCCCCGTTGTTCAGGCATATCTTTACGATGAAAAATAATATATAAACAAAAAAGCGGGGTTGTTGCCCCGCTTTTTTTACGCAATCAAAAACCCACTCTCAGGTGAGAGTGGGTTTCTTTGTTGTAAGATTTAATTATTTAAACTTACGCTTACGAGCAGCCTCTGACTTCTTCTTTCTCTTTACCGAAGGCTTCTCATAATGTTCTCTTTTGCGAACCTCCTGGATAACGCCGTCTCTTGAAGTCTGTCTTTTGAATCTTCTGAGAGCGTTCTCGAGTGACTCGCCTTCCTTAACTTTTACCTGACTCAATGTATTCCCTCCCCTCGTTTAAATACAGGGACTAATTTTCATAGCTTATCAGCTATTATACTATAACAAGTGCCTGCTTGTCAACACAAAAAATATGAATTTTTTCACGGACGAACAACAATATTTACAAGTCTGCCCTTAACATAAAGCTCCTTGACAATTGTCATACCGTTAATTGCTTCAGCAATCTTATCGAGTGCCTTTGCTGCTGCAAGAGCTTCTTCCTGAGTTGCTTCAGCGGCAATAACAAGCTTTTCTCTTACCTTACCGTTAATCTGAACAGCAATTTCGATTTCGTTATCTACGCACTTTGCTTCGTCGTATGTGGGCCAGCTTGTCTGATTGAGCATGCCGTCAAAGCCGAGCTTCTCCCAGATTTCTTCTGTAACGTGGGGGGCGAAGGGATTGAGAAGAGTAACGAATGTCTTGAACTCCGCCTTGTTGATTGCGCCCTTTGCGTAAATCTCGTTGGTGAGAGTCATAAGAGCAGCAATTGCGGTGTTATACTTAAGGTTTTCAATGTCGCTTGAAACCTTTTTGATTGTCTTGTGGAATGCGCTTTCGAGCTCTTTTGAGTAGCTGTCGCCGTCTGTTACGATATCAAGCATACCCCATACTCTGTCGATGAATCTCTTACAGCCCTTAACAGCGGTCTCGCTCCAGGGAGCTGCCTTTTCGTAGTCGCCCATAAAGAGAACGTAGGTTCTCAGAACGTCTGCGCCGAGGTCGTCAACAACTGTGTTGGGGTCAACAACGTTACCCTTTGACTTCGACATCTTTTCGCCGTCGGGTCCGAGGATAAGACCCTGAGCAGTTCTCTTTGCGTAAGGCTCGGATACAGGGACTTCACCGAGATCATAGAGGAATTTATACCAGAATCTTGAATAGATAAGGTGTCTTGTAACGTGCTCCATACCGCCGTTATACCAGTCAACAGGCATCCAGTACTTAAGCTTTTCCTTATCTGCGAAAGTTTCGTTGTTGTGGGGATCAATGTAGCGAAGGAAGTACCACGACGAACCTGCCCACTGAGGCATTGTATCTGTTTCGCGCTTTGCAGGCTGTCCGCACTTGGGGCAAGTGCAGTTTACATAAGAATCAATCTTTGCAAGGGGGCTTTCGCCGTCTGTACCGGGTTCGAAATTTTCAACTGCGGGGAGTCTGAGCGGAAGCTCTTCGTAAGGTACGGGAACAATTCCGCAATGGGGGCAGTGAACGATAGGGATGGGTTCGCCCCAATATCTCTGACGGTTGAATGCCCAGTCGTTCATCTTATACTGAACACCCTTTTCGCCGATACCCTTTTCCTGAAGGAATTCTGCCATCTTTTCGATTGAATCCTTCTTGTTTGTCATGCCGTTAAGGAAGCCGGAGTTAACCATTTCGCCGTCGCCTGTGTAAGCTTCAACTTCAATGTCGCCACCCTTGATGACTTCGATGATGTCAATGCCGAACTTCTTTGCGAATTCATAGTCACGCTGGTCGTGAGCGGGAACAGCCATAATTGCGCCCGTGCCGTAACCCATCATAACATAGTCTGAAATATAAATGGGAACTTCTTTACCGTTAACGGGATTGGTTGCAGTAAAGCCGCTGAGTCTTACACCTGTCTTATCCTTAACAAGCTGTGTTCTTTCAAAAGCGGACTTCTTGCTGCACATATCTCTGTAAGCCTCGACCTCATCCATGTTGCCGATCATAGCGGCATACTTATCGATAAGGGGATGCTCGGGTGCCATAACCATAAAGGTTACACCGAAGAGAGTGTCGGGTCTTGTTGTGTAAATCTTAAGCATTTCATCGGTGCCGTTAACAGCGAAATTAACAAATGCGCCGGTTGACTTGCCTATCCAGTTTTCCTGCTGGAGCTTTATGTTGGGAAGATAGTCAACTTCCTTGAGACCTTCAAGGAGCTTGTCTGCATATTCGGTGATGCGGAGATACCAAACGTCCTTTGATTTCTGAACGATATCGCTGTGGCAGATATCGCACTTGCCGCCCTGCGAGTCTTCATTTGGAAGAACAACCTTACAGTGGGGGCAATAGTTAACGAGAGTCTTATCTCTGAAAACAAGGTTGTTTTCGAACATCTTGAGGAAAATCCACTGGGTCCACTTGTAGTAGTCCTCCTGAGTGGTGTCAACAACCTTTGACCAGTCGAACGAGAATCCTACTTTTTTAAGCTGATCGGTGAATCTTTCGATGTTGTTATCGGTAACCTGTCTGGGGTGGGTGTTGGTTTTGATAGCATAGTTTTCGGTGGGAAGACCGAAAGCGTCAAAGCCGATGGGGAAAAGAACGTTGTAGCCTTCAAGTCTTCTTTTTCTCGAAACAACTTCAAGACCCGAATAAGCCTTGATGTGACCAACGTGCATACCTGCACCGCTGGGGTAAGGGAACTCAACAAGCGCATAAAACTTGGGCTTGGAATAATCCTCCGTACATTCAAAGGTCTTATCGGCATCCCATCTGTCCTGCCACTTTTTTTCTACGTTTCTGAAATCATACTGAGCCATTTCAATTCAACCTCTTTAAATTAATCTTCTGTAATTACATCGCTTAAATCAATAACGCTTGCATCTGCCCAGAGGCGTTCAAGGTTATAATAATTTCTGTCCTCATGCTGGAACACGTGAACGATAACCGTGCCGTAATCAATAAGAATCCAGCCTGTTGCTCTGCCTTCAATGTGTTCGGGGTCAATGCCCAGACGCTGTTTGATCTCATAT
>JAZNHM010000223.1:0-33748 GCA_045576955.1 Acutalibacteraceae bacterium
CCCCAGTTAAGAATATTTTTGAGGCTTTATATTGTTTGAAGTGGTTCAGTCCGAAATAACCTAAAATAACTATCGGAAAGAATAAGAACACAAAAACATAAGAATTAAAAAGCATATTTTATCACCAATTATATTTTACGGATTGATCGGAAATTCAAATTATACAATCATTTTACAGAATTGTTAGTTTTGTTAAAGACCTGAATAACCGTTCTGTTAACTCCAAACAGATTTTTGAAAAATGAAATAAGTTTTTGCAAAAATCCGGATTTGACTGAAACTGTCTGCGAATCGGATAACTCGTTGCCGTCTTTGTCTTTGAAAACTGTTCCGTCGGCATTGACAAGTTTTACGGTTACTTCAACAATTCCGCTTTGGGGTGAAATTTCCAATGTTTCGCCTTCGCTGCTTTTGAGCCCGTCAACATACCAACAGACAGTTGCATTTTCGGGTCTGTATAATATATCTGCCGTAAGTCTGAGCGTTTCGCCGTAGTTGATTGTTTTTACATCAGGATTGTTTCTGATTTTCAGTTCGGGAGTTTTGCTTATCTTTATTTCAACCGTGTCCGAATAATTGCCGTCAATGCTTGTGACGGTAAGAACTGCAACGCCCTCCGAAACAGCGGTTATGACATTGCCGTTTATTGAAACACATTCGTTGTTTGCTGAAAGATTGTATCTTTTGTCTGTTGCATCGGCAGGGGAGAATACGGGATTGATTTCAAAATCAGTGCATTCATAAAGAGCATAAAAACCCTCTGCAAAGCTGATGGATTCAACTCGCTTTATAAGATTGCCGAGTTTGAGCACGCCCCAGCCGTAATATTCATCCCATCCCGCATCTCCGTAATCCTCAGCGCACGAAATAAGAGCATCACGCACCTGCTCGGTGGTGCAGGTTGGATTGATGAGACGGAACATAGCTGCCGCTGCCGAAACAAAAGCTGTTGACATCGATGTGCCGTCCATAGAGGTTATTTCGCCCAGAGCGTTGTAACCTGGTATGTCTTCACCGGGTGCGGCAAAATCAACTTGTTTGCCGTAGTTTGAAAAAGTTTCAGAAAATTCAGACTCCGAATTTATCGAAGTGACAGTCAGAGCGGAATCAATGTGTGCGGGGCAGATTTTATTTATATCTTTTTTTGTGTTACCCGCACATACGACAACCGTAACATTATTTTTTTCTGCATAATCAACAGCCTCTTCAATTGAACGGCATTTATTATCTGTACTGAGACTTATATTGATAACATCTGCACCGTTATCAACGGCGTAGATTATACCGTTGACAGCATTTATCAACGATGCGTTTTTTGAACCAAGTACTCTGACAGGCATAATTTTCACGGGCAAATCACGGGTGCAGTCAGCAATAATACTTGCAAGGAATGTTCCGTGACTTTTTGGACTCTCATCCTGAAAAGCGTCACCGTCATTTTCAAAGAAGTCGTAACCTTGTGTGAGTTTGTCTTTGAGAAAATCAATGTCTTCAATTCCGCTGTCGATTATTGCAACGGTAATTGTTTTGTCGGATGTCAACGGAGCAAGAAACTTTGAATATATATCCGCTTCAAGCGCTTCAACGCCCCACGACAAATATTCACCCGACTCTTCAGCTTCCGCTGTGTAAATTTCACAATCGCGTTCCGCATAAACAACATCGGGATTTTTATTCAGTTTTTCAAGACATAAGAGAAGGTCTTTCTCTGATGAAAACTGCAGAACAAACCTGCCGTCTTCCGAAACAACACAATTATCCGTATAGGGAAAGCTGAAGTCGGATTTTTCGGAATGAAGTTTTCCGATAATTCTCAACATATCCGAATCATTTTTTATGATTTCTGCGGTTTTCACAGCGAAATCCATATTGTCTGATGCGGAAGTTAAGTTTTCTTCGGCAAAGGAAGCAAAATAAAAGCAGTTGGAAAGAATAAGTAAAACAAACAATAACGATAGTACTTTTTTCATTTTGTCACCATTTTATTTATAAGTTAAAGCTGAACAGATTGGAATTACATCGGCAGATATTCTTCAAAAATAAGTTTTTTGATTTCATAAAGGTCGGGTATGAGGACTGCCATTCCTCTTATCATAGCATTTTTATAAGTTCCTTCTGCGGGAACGATATAGCTTTTTATTTCAACATTCTGAAATGACGATGCAAAAGTGTATGCAAGGGTCAGCATCTCGTCGTCAGTCATGTCGGTCGACATAAGCGGAAGAATTTCGCTGAAGAACATTGCAAGCTCGGTGAGTGAATATGTTTTGGCTTTTTCAAAAACAGCGCCCATAATCTTTCTCTGTCTTGCAGTTCTCTGAAAATCGCTGTCAATTTTACGGATTCTTGCGTATGTGAGAGCTTGCTCACCGTTGAGAGTGCAAATGCCTTCTGTTGCGCCGTTGCCGACGATTTCAGCTTCCTCAGCGGTGAGTTCGATATCAACTCCGCCTACCGTATCAATTATCTTTTCGAATCCTTCAAAATCAGACTCAAGGCATCCGTCAACGGTGATTCCGAAATTCAGTGCGAGAGTTTCTTTCAGAAGTTCGAATCCCCCATATGCATACGCGGCATTGAGACGGTTATCCTCATAACCCGGTATTTGAACATAGAGGTCACGAAGAAATGAAATCATTGAGAGCTTGTTGGTTTCGGGATTGAAGCTACAGAGAATCATGGCATCGGAACGCTGCCTGCTCTCACCCTCACGCTTATCCTGACCGATGAGCAGAATATTGACAAGTCCGTCATTATTAACGGCTTCAAACTCATCGCCGTTCCATTCGACATCTTCGGGTTCAAGAATGTTATCTGTATCCGCAACACTTTCTGTTGCCTGTGTTTCGTGAGAGGTGCTCTCGGTATTAAGTTCAGTCTTATCCGTAAAGTGATTGATTGTAGGAATCGCAATTGCAATAACAGCCGCAACAATGACAATCACTCCGATTATTTTTAATGTTTTTTTCATAGCGACACCGCTTTTGTTAAAAGTTATTTCTTCGCTTCACCAAAAAGTTTCAGCTTTGCATATATATCCATTCTTTCTGATGCTTCCTTTGCAACTTTTTGCGGACGGATTTTCGGGCGTCTGCCGAAAAGGGAGCGGATTATATACCTTCCTCCGAAGAAAATCCACCCGATAGGCAGAAGAAACTTATATTTCTTTGCCGATTTCCAGTTTTTATAAACAATGCTGTTGGCAGAGATGAAAAACTGCCTGAGCATAGAAACTTCATTTTCGTTTTTGCTTGAAATCAAAAGGCTTTCGTGTGCTCTGTCAACATTTTTCTGTCCGAAGTTTCCGCCGATGATAATATCAATGAGGATATAATCAGCCAATTTTTTGTCTGCATTTTTTGCCCAGTTCATATCGGGCAGACCGAGATATTTGCACGAAATAAATGTCATTATTTTGGCAAAATCCCAGAGTCCGATATCTTTCAGCACTTTTTCAAACAGTTCAAGGAACTTGTCCTCACTGATTGTGTTGAGATAAACCGCCCAGTCACAGAGATGGCGCATTCCGAGTCCGTCACCTGTCAGATGATGGCACATATGGAGAAGAATGATAAGTCCGTGATGGAATGTTGACGGCACGGTGATTTCACCGAGCTCTGTTCTGACGGTTTCAGAATTTTCAAGAAGTCCCGAAAGATATTTTCTTACCTTTACACCCGCCTTACCTTCGGGTATGCCTGACGGTTGGAAGTGCATTTCGCATCGGCAATTTTTGCCGAGAAATATATCGTGAACGTCATTTCCTTTTTCGGCTGCCACATAGTTGTTGTTTTTTAATGTTTCGGTGGCTTTTTCAAAATTATCCGTATCAATCAGAAAATCGACATCGCCCATTGAACGCATAAGAGGGTCGGGATAATAGAGCGATGATGCGAAACCTTTGAGAATTGTGCAGGGGATACCTGCATTTTTCATTATACTGCAGATGCGCACGTGTTCAAAATCAATCTTGGTGTTGTCGGCAAGTGTCTGATTGAGCTTTTTTCTTATATATCCGCAGTTTTCACTTCTGAAGATATGGCTCTCCGAGTTGTTGAATGCCATCAGAGTAACCGCTTGAACGTATGCTTCGCACCAGACCGCATTTGTGTTGTCCTCGTTGAGGTCAACTTTGCGCCCTGCGTTAAAAAGATTGTTGGCAAGAATATCAAGCAACATCTTTTCGTGTTCTCTTAATTTGGCATTCTTTATACCCATTTATTTTACACCACTTCGAAGAATGTATCAGGTTTAGCGGGGTCAAACTGTTCGTTTGCCCACATAAGAGTTACGAGATTTTCCGTTTCGGAAAGATTGATGATATTGTGTGTGAATCCGGGGAGCATATGCACCGCTTCGGGTTTATCGCCCGAAACACGGAATTCAAGCACCTTGTCAGTGCCGATTTCTCTCTGCTGAATAAGTGCAGTGCCCGAAACAACAATAAAGAATTCCCACTTTGTGTTGTGCCAGTGCTGACCTTTGGTTATTCCGGGGTTGCTGACATTAACCGAAAACTGACCGCAGTTTGCAGTTTTTAATATTTCGGTGAAGCTTCCTCTTGCATCACTGTTCATTTTAAGAGGAATGCTTACTTTTTCCTCGGGAAGATATGAAAGATATGTTGAATAAAGTTTTTTTGCAAATGAATTACATGGGATTTCAGGCATAACGAGAGTCTGACTCTGTGCCTTGAAACTTTCAAGAAGTTCAACAATTTCGCCGAGAGTTACCTTGTGAGTAACGGGGAAAGCGCAAAAATTGCCGTTTTTCGTTTCTGTTCCCTCAATTGCATTGAGCATTTCATCAACAAAATCGTCAATATAGAGAAGCTCAAGCTCAACAGAAGGGTCATTGACGGTTATGGGCAAATCCTTGGCAATGTTGTTGCAGAATGTTGCAACGGCTGAATTGTAGTTGGGTCTGCACCATTTGCCGAAAAGATTGGGCAGGCGGTAAACAAGAGCCTTTGCACCCGTTCCCTTTTCGTAATCAAAGAGCATATTTTCAGCTTCAAGCTTGCTTTTGCCGTATTCCGAGCCTGCAAATCTGCCTTCAAGAGTTGCCTGAACGGATGATGAAAGCATAACGGGAGCTTTGTTCCCGCAAGCTTTGAGTTCGTCAAGAACAATGCTGAGAATACCGAAGTTGCCCGAAAATTCGCTTGCTTCCTTGGGTCTGTTTATGCCCGCAAGGTGAAAAACGAAGTCCGCCTTTGAGCAGTATTCATGAAGTTCTTCGGGAGTTGAGTCAATGTCATACTCAAAGATTTCATCAATCTGAATTTCGGGTCTTGTTTTGTTTTTGCCGTCTTTTATCGTGTAAAGATTTGAGGCGAGATTTCTGCCTGCAAAACCTTTAGCTCCTGTAATAAGAATGTTCATTAAAACTTTCTCCAAACCATTTTATTGACAATTCCTGTATAACTCTGGATGAGTCTTACTATTTTATCGGAAACGTTTTTGTCGGTATAATCGGGGACGGGAATTGCAGAATCTTTATCGCATGCAAGCTCAACTGCGGTTTCAACCGCCTGAAGCAATCCGTTTTCATCAATGCCTGCAAGCACAAAGCAACCCTTGTCCAGCGCCTCGGGGCGCTCTGTTGATGTTCTTATACAGACGGCGGGGAAAGGTCTGCCGATGCTCAAATAAAAACTGCTCTCTTCAGGAAGAGTGCCGCTGTCTGAAACAACTGCAAACGCACCCATCTGCAAACGGTTATAGTCCGAGAATCCGAGAGGCTCGTGCATAATGATTCTCTTGTCAAGCACGATATCGGAATTCTCAAGTCTTTTTCTGGAACGGGGATGACAGGAATAGAGAATGGGCATATCGTATTTTTCCGCAAGTGCGTTCAGAGCATTGAACAGCGAGCGGAAATTTTTATCTGTATCTATATTTTCTTCTCTGTGCGCCGAAAGAAGAATATATTTCTTCTCTTCAAGACCGAGTTTCTGAAGAACATCGCTTCCCAGTATTTTGTCAATATTAGCATCAAGAACTTCTGCCATAGGCGAACCCGAAACATAGGTTCTCTCCTTGGGCAGACCGCATTCGGCAAGATATCTTCTTGCATGCTCTGAATATGCGATGTTTACATCGGAGATGATATCAACAATTCTTCTGTTTGTTTCTTCGGGAAGGCACTCATCCTTGCAACGGTTGCCCGCTTCCATATGGAAAATGGGGATGTGAAGCCTTTTTGCGCCGATAGCCGAAAGACAGCTGTTGGTATCGCCGAGGATAAGAAGCGCATCGGGCTTGATTTCTTCCATAAGTTCATAGGAAGATGCGATAATATTGCCGATTGTCTGTCCGAGATTATCGCCTACGCAGTTGAGATAAACATCGGGCACATCGAGGTTAAGGTCCTCAAAGAAAATACCGTTGAGGGTATAGTCATAATTCTGACCTGTATGACCGAGAATGCAGTCAAAATGTTTACGACATTTTTTGATAACTTCGGAAAGACGGATGATTTCGGGTCTTGTACCGACGATTATGAGAAGCTTAAGCTTGCCGTTATTTTTAAAATTCACATTGTATTTCATTATGAGTTGAACTCCTCAAGTCTTTCTTTGATATAGTCAAGTTCAAGAAGCTTTTCCTTAACTTCCTCAACATTCAGAAGCTTTGTGTTACTGCTGTTGAATTCGGTAAGCTCTGCACGTTTTACATCGCCGTCGGAGAAATACTTGTCATAGTTGAGGCTTCTGTTGTCGGCGTGAACGCGGAAGAAGTCGCCCATATCCTCTGCTTTTGCGCATTCCTCGTTGGTGAGAAGAGTCTCATACATCTTTTCACCGTGACGGATACCGATGATTTTGATATCTTCTTTCTTACCGCCGAAAAGCTCGCAGACAGCTTCTGCCTGAGTCTGAATTGTGCAGGCAGGTGCTTTGCGTACGAAGATATCGCCGCTTTCGCATTCCTTGAATGCAAAAAGAACAAGGTCAACAGCTTCTTCGAGCGACATAATGAAACGGGTCATATCGGGGTTTGTGATTGTGATTGGCTGACCGTTTTTAATCTGGTCAATCCAGAGAGGAACAACCGAGCCGCGGCTGCAGAGCACGTTGCCGTAACGTGTGCAGCAGATTTTTGTCTTTTCGGGATCAACGTTTCTTGCCTTTGCGGTAGCAACTCTTTCTTCAAGAGCCTTTGTAATACCCATAGCGTTGATGGGATATGCAGCCTTGTCGGTTGAGAGGCAGATAACAGATTTTACACCCGCATCAACAGCGGCAGTCAGAACATTATCTGTTCCGATAACATTAGTCTTAACAGCTTCCATGGGGAAGAACTCGCATGAAGGAACCTGCTTAAGAGCCGCAGCGTGGAAAACATAGTCAACGCCAACCATAGCGCCTCTGAGTGAGTCGATGTTACGTACGTCGCCGATGTAGAACTTGATTTTGTCGGCAACTTCGGGCATCTTTGCCTGAAATTCGTGACGCATATCATCCTGCTTTTTCTCGTCACGTGAGAAAACGCGGATTTCTTTTATGTCTGTCTTAAGAAAGCGGTTAAGCACGGCATTGCCGAATGAACCCGTACCGCCGGTTATAAGTAAGGTTTCACCTTTGAAATTATACATTTTTATCATCTCCGTTGATTTGTTCTATACAGGGCAGAACTGCATTGCCCCAGTCTTTGAACCAGTGTTTGAGGTGTTGATTGTTTTCAGAGTGCTCAATAGTAAATCTTATACCAACGCATTGGTCATAATATTCTGCATTTCCAATAACGTCCTCATCATATAGTTTGAAATGCAGAGCGTATTGTCCCGGCATAAGATATTTTGTGTCAAAAACAAATTCGTTTTGATTATTACCAATAGAATAAGCCAATTCTCCAGCATAGATAACTCCGATACCTTCAGCATCGCTACCGAATATAACAACTTTCATTTTTATTCGATCGGTATCTGTAGTGCTGTGCCAATCCATACGGAATTTGAATTTATCACCGTAATAAAAATGGTTTGTGTCTGTATCAAGAAGTTTGAATCCGTCTATTAAGTGACGCAAATTACATTTCCAGTCCCTCTGAGATGCATTTGTCTCAAAATACACGGCATCGTTGAAATCATCTTTCATGTAAATTGCTATAGCTTGGTCGGTATCACCCTCAAAAGCCTTAGTTCCGTTAGAAAGAACAATGCAACGATCGCAAAGTTTTTTTACAGTAGACATATTATGACTGACATAAAGAATGGTTCTGCCTTCTTCTTCAGCAACCTTTTTCATTCTGGCAATACATTTATTCTGGAACGCAACATCGCCGACAGCAAGAACTTCGTCCATAATCATAATTTCACTGTCGAGATGAGATGCTACGGAGAAAGCAAGTTTAACTTTCATACCGCTTGAATATCTCTTGACAGGAGTGTCGATAAACTGACCAACTTCAGAAAACTCAACAATTTCATCAAACTTCTTATCAATTTCAGTTTTTGTCATACCAAGTATAGCACCGTTAAGATATACATTTTCTTTACCTGTAAGTTCAGGGTGAAAACCTGTTCCGACTTCAAGCATTGAAGTTATTCTGCCGTTGAAATATATGTTACCCTTTGAGGGTGCGGTGACACGGCAGATAAGTTTAAGTATGGTTGATTTTCCTGCACCGTTTCTGCCTATAATACCGACAGTTTCCCCCTTTTTGATGTCAAACGACAAATCATTAAGTGCAAGAAAACGCTCGTTTTTGCTGTGAGATTTTTGACCGATTTTCAGATTCGGGTCTTCTTTGTGAAATACCTTCGCAAGCTTTGACTGGATTTCACCTTTAAGCGTTGCTCCGCCGATGGCACCCAGGCGGTATTCCTTTGAAACATTTTCAACTCTTATTGCTAATTCTTCCATACCGCACCTCACACTGTATCCATAAATGTTTTTTCTGATTTACTGAACATCATTGCACCAATTACCGTAACGAGAACTGTTGTAAACCAGCTTATACCGTAGAAGAGCCAGTCAACTTCACCGGTTCCGAGGAATCCGTAACGAAAAAGATTAATAGCCGGCGTAACGGGATTGAGCATATATATGTTATATAATGCACTTCCGGGTGCAAGCTGCGGACGGCTGAACATATCATAAGCAACAGGTGAACAATATGACCAGAGAGTAACGCCAAAGCTGACAACCATTGCAAGATCACGGTATTTTGTTGTAAGAGCAGAGATAATCATACCAAAGCCCATACCGAGAATTGCAAGCTGAACAAGAACAAGCGGGAACATAAGAATAAATATGTTGGGGGCAAGACCTGCATCAGTGATAAGATAATACACCATAAAACAAAGCATAAAACCGAACTGTATAAAAAAGCTGATAAACTGTGAAATTGCTGTTGAAATCGGCATTACTAATCTTGGAAAATAAACCTTACCCAAGATGGCAGAGTTGCCAGTGAAAGTATGAGAGGTTTCAGTCAGGCAGTTTGCAAACAGTGTCCATACAATAGTACCGGCCAGATAAAATATGAAGTTCGGCACACCTGATGCACCCAACCCTGCAATATTACCGAAGAAAACAGAGTAAACAACTGTTGTGAAAAATGGCTGAATTACTGCCCATGCAGGTCCAAGAATGGTTTGCTTGTACTTTGCAACAAAAGTTCTGCGTACAAAAAGAAATATAAGGTCTTTACAGTTTTTCAAACCTTTAATATCCATATTAAATGCGTTGTTGGTTGCCTTGACTATTGTAGTCCAATTTTGTTGTGTCATAACATCACCTATGTTTATACAAGTGTTAGATTTTTGTGAAATTTCAATTTTCAAAAAGAGCAATAATCTCTTTTATGATTGTTTCTTCATCAAAATCCATATATCTTTCTTGCGATTTAACCTTTAAATTTTCAAGGGTTTCTTTATTATCCAATATGTTTTTGATGCCGGTATATACACCTTTCGAACTGTTTTCGACCAATATTCCGAATTCTCCATTGTTCAGAATCTCTGTCGGACCTGTGCAGGCTGTGCTTAGAACTGGAAGTCCGCAAGCCATTGCTTCAGGAATTACCAGTGCAAAACCTTCTCTGTATGAAGTGAGAACGAACAAATCGGCATTTCTCATATAAGAATAAGGGTTTGACTGCATACCGGTGAAGAGAACATTATCCAGATTGTTTTCTTTACAATAATTTTTCAATTCGTTTTCGTGTCTTCCTGAACCAACAATCCAAACATCAAAATCATATCCTTCATTGACAAGCTTTTTAGTTGCAGAAAGTAGTCTGTCCTGACGTTTGTCCGGGATTAATCGGCCTACAGTAATAATTGTAAATTTTTCTTTTTTTATGGGTATATCTTCGTATCTTTTTTCTATTACTGATTTAGCGGGAATCAAATTATACACGGTTTTTGTTTTTTCTTTCAAACCGATTACTTCGTTGAAACTTTGCCTTGCCTTATCAGAAACGCAAATAATGTTATCCATTTTACTGTAAGCAGTTTTAGCCTCTTCAAGATTATTAAACCAGCTTGTAATGGATTGGGGATTGCAGAGTTTGAAGTCGGTATGAACCCATGCGAGTTTTTTTGATTTTTTATTTGATGAACCACTTACGATTTTTATTGAGGGTCCTCTGATGAAACCAATTTCAACATCGTATTTTTCTTTACCGATATAATGCTTGTAAAGATTTTTGGCTGAAGTCCTATGTTCCCAAACAGCTTTCTTGTATTTAAAATATCTTTTAATGTACGGTAATTTACGCAATATCGGGAATTCTTTGCGTGGTTTATAAATGTAATGTATTTGGCAATTTAATTCAGGAACCAAATCATTTCTCTCATCATAGCAAAGAATAGTGATGTCATAGTCTTTTTTGCAGAGATTGTTTGCAATATTGACTAATACTGTTTCCATACCGCCACGTGCAAGCGATTCAGTAACAAACAATATCCTTTTTTTATTTGTGTTTTTCATAATATTCTTTAAATGTATATCCTTCAAAATTTTTGCTGATGTGACTGAACAACACATCTAATTTTTTATATAAATTTTCTATGGATTCATCATCTGTGAAAGAAGGACTTCCGCCCGGCATAAATTCAGATGAGTGAAGCATAAACATCAGATAATCTGTATGACGTTCTTTAGAAATAATGTCTGTAAGATACAAAAGATCTTGCAAGTTTTCTTTTGTGTTTCTGGGTCTTAACCAAAGCGGACCGTAACCTTTTTTTGCTTCGCAAATTTTCTTGATACTCTTTTTTATGCCACAATTTTTCAAAGATCTCAACCTGTGGTTTTCACGAATTGTGACGGGTATTTCAAGAATATTGGTGTTCTCTATAATGTATGGAGATTTTATATGTTCTGTGTAATCCGTTCCCCAAGAGTGAGGAGTTTGTCCTGCTGCTCTTGTCCAATTAATCATAGGGGTTACAGAACAGTCAATTTTATAATTATGACTGTCAAGAACTTTAAAATATTCAGAATCAGTTGCCCATCTTCCTGATCTGTGAGTAATAATATCCGTTTCAAAAGAGTTTTGAAGAAAACTTGTTAGAAAAGCCACTTTTTTGTCAATAATTTCCGTCGGATACTCAGTGATGAACGGAGCACCGGCAGGAACATCATTTCTGATTTCCAAATCGTAGTCGGGAGGACTGTTCCAGGCATGCAAGTGCATCCCGATTTCACATTTGTTTTCGTGATTTTTTCTTTTGAAATACTCTGAAAAAAACGGATCACTTGCCATTTCATAATTTGTCAGATATGTTGGTTTGAACCCGTATTTTTCACAAAGCTCCTGAAATCGAAGAAGATATTTGGCATTTTCGGTTGTTATAGATTTTCCAACAGACCATTTCCAAAGATTATCTCCCTCGGTATCAATTGAAATAAGAAATTTTTTCATACAGAACTCCGTTTCGATAAGTGGTTTATCACTTAATACCTCTGAGCTTTTTATATATGGGATTTTCGGTTAAGAAATTAATGAGCGGGTTGATATATTTCTTTTTAAACTCTTGTTTACGTGTATAGTTTTTGGTGAACGAAAGAATTTTTGCGGCTTTTTTCTTGTGAATCAATTCATAGTATTTGCGGTAAAGAGGGTTAAGCTTATTAATAGGAATATGGCCGTAAAATCTTTCACAGATGGGATCGTTTATTATCTCTTCGATAAGTTTTATTTTTGTTTTCTTATCATTGGGACACAGAGGCTTCATCTCATTTTCAATGCAATCCGTTGCAAAGAAGAATGCACGCAGATGCATCTGATCCATAAGATCAAGTTCTTTGAAATTTTCAGTATCTTTATATAGAATTTCAATCAGATATGTGTAAAGTGGCCACATGTTTTTGGTGTATCCTCTTGAAAGAGAATCCAAAACAACTCTGTTGTGATAAAAAGGTTCATCTATATAATAAAAGTTCTGTGCCGCAAGCATAGCTTCATATGTGAGCTGTAAATCTTGACTGCGTCGAAGTCTTCTGTCAAACCTTATGTTGTTTTTGTTGAGAGTTTCTGCTTTATAAATACGCATACAGTTTGACCAACGTATCGCTCTTTTTCCGCCATCTTTGGAAATAAATGCGAGAGTTTTAGGCAGAACTTCATTTTTAATTTTGTTGCGGTCGTATGCTCCGACGGGAAGTTCACGACTGAAACGATGTCCGTCTTCATTTTGGATGCAGTTACAGAACACAACATCTGAGTCGTTGGATTTTGCGGCATTATACATTTTTTCATACATATCCGGTTTAATCCAGTCATCTGAATCAACGAATCCAATGTATTCGCCGTTTGCACGTGCGATTCCGTCGGCTCTTGCAGCGGCAAGACCTTCGTTTTCTTTATGATAATATGTCGCACGGGAATCTGAAAGATATTTCTTGCAGATTTCGGCACTACCGTCAGTAGAACCGTCATCAATGAGAATGATTTCAATATCTTTGAGTGTTTGATTAACGATGCTGTCAAGGCATTGTTCAAGATATTTTTCAGCATTGTAAATCGTAACAATAACACTGACTTTAATCATTTATCAATTCCATCCATTTCTCTATAATTTTATCGACAGATTGTTCTTCGCGGATTTTTACGGAGTTTTGTGACAGCTTAGCTGCGAGTTCAGGATTTTCTGCAACCTTTTTCATCGCAAGATAAAGTTCGTGAGGATCACAAACAGAAGTGAGCAGACCGTTTTCTCCGTCTTTGATAACTGCTCTTGCACCGCCTGCAGGGCAATCTGTGCAAACGCACGGAAGACCCATCGTCATAGCTTCAAGCATCGAATTGGACATTCCTTCGAAATCAGATGACGAAACGAACATAGAATAGTCTTTTATATATTCGTGAATATCTTTTCGCGAAGGCAAAATGTGAATACATCTTTCGCAATTGTGTTGCTTGATATATTTGTTGACCGACTCTACATATCCTTCCGCATCATTTCCTACAGGATCACCGATGATATCAAGCTTATATTCAGGGAAGTCTTTATGGAATTCAGCAAAGGCATCGACGAGCATTATCAGATTTTTCTGTGCTGATATACGGCAGAAGTTAACGATACGTTTTTGTCTTTCTCCGCTATAAGGATCAGGCAAATCGGGTTTAATTGGATTAAATATAACAGTTCCTTCAGCAGGAGTATTTTCAAGATACCATTTCTGTGCATCGGGAGATTGAAAAACGATTCCGTCGGCTTTGGGGAATTCAGTTTTCATAAAAGCTGCAACCGTTTTGCTGTCAGATGACTGTGCGGGATCGCCTCTTTCGGAAATGACAACTCTGTTTGTTTTGTTTTTCGCAAGCAGAGTGAGAAAGATTGAATCATATAAAAAGGCAACTGCAGATGAATTTTTATGTTTTTTAAAATATTTTTTCATCCATACAACCGAACGGTAGTTTCTTGAATAATATTTCAGAACAGAGGATTTTTCTTTGAATCCGAGTTTTCCGAGCAGTCTCGCCCAAAGCATAAGGATTTTAGGTGCAACACAATTAACTTTTTGCGTTGCAGTTTCATCGGGGAGAGAAATTACATTTATTTTATTATCGATACCGTGAAGAACAGCCTCGTCTTTTTTCTGATGAGTAAGAATCAGTGATACTTTATATCCTTTTTTTAAGGCTGCGTTACTGAGGAGCGTGACAACTCTTTCTGCACCGCCGCCAAGCATTAATTTTATGATAAATATAATTTCTTTTTTCATTTGTTCAGCAACCTTGATTTCAGTTTCCGATATTTTGGGTAAATGTGACTGTATAAAAAATGCAGTTTTAATCTTAAGAATTTTTTTTGCGAAATAAAACAGTATATTTTTCTGGAATTGTTGCTTTCGTACGGATTGTTTATGCCTTTCAGCACATCTTCAGGTAACATTGAATTCCAATCATAATTCAATACTGCATTTCTTTCTTTTTTTTCAACATTTTCATAATATATTGAAAATGTATATACAGTTTCATTTAACCATCTTGCGTTGAGTTTCTGATGATATTTTTCTGTGTCCATATTCCATTTGGGTAGATATTCCAAAAATCGGTCATAGACATAAAGAATATTTTTCTTTGATATTGTTTCGGGTCTGAACGAACGGGATATACTTAAATCATTTGTTCGATAGTTATAGAGAGGTTCGTTTATATAAACAATTTTTTTTGCCGAAGTCAGCAGATGAATTGATCTGAACCAATCTTCGGCCATGTTTTTGTCATAATAAAGACTGTAATCTGTGGGGTCGGTTTTAAGAATTTCCGTTTTCAGCGCTTTGGTCCATAACGAAGTAATGAAAGTGGTAGAAATCAATGCTTCATAGAGAGCTTTTTTGTTTTCGGCTGAAAATGTTGTTTCGTTTTCGGAAAGTGTGGCTTTTCGCCTGGTTGTTTTACCGTTTGAATAATATCGGAATGAATAAATCACCATATCGGGATTGTTAGTGCGTTCAATACAATCATTTACGGTTTCTAGAAGATTTGTTTCAACAAAGTCATCCGAATCAACAAAAAGTGAGAAGTCTCCGTTCGCAATTTCAATTCCTGATTGTCTTGCTGACACAAGACCCTCATTTTTCTTATGAACAACCTTGATTTTATCAGGGTTAATTTTTTTATATTCGTCACAAATCAAACCCGAAGAATCAGTTGAACCGTCATCAACAAGAATGATTTCATATTCACCCTTATAGGTTTGATTAAGCAGAGATTCAACACACTGCTCAAGATATTTTTCAACATTATATACCGGAACAAGTATGCTGAATTTCATTGCTTCACCCCTCAAGAAGAGCTTTCCATTGCTCTTTGTATTTTTCGAATTCGTGAGAATAATCTGCCGATTCAAGATTGTCTGTTATATGGTTATACTTTTCTTTGTCATTAATAAGTGTGATTACACTTTCAGCTATCGCTTCGGGATTGATTCCGCAAACAAGTCCGTTTACATCATTTTTAACGAGCTTGTATCCACCCACGGTAGCTGTTGTGACAACAGGTTTACCGAGTCTGTGAGCTTCAATGATTGTGACGGGCATAGCCTCTTCGTATGACGGCTGAACGTAGATATCACAAGCAGCCATATAGGGATAAGGATTTTTCTGCATTCCCGTAAAAACGATATTTTCAGCAAGATTGTATTTTTTTACAAGACCGACAATCTTGTCTTTTTCGGGACCATCACCGACAAAGTACCAGATAAAATCCGATCCGTTATCTTTCAATGTTTTGGCGGCTTCAACAGCCATATCAAAACCCTTAACGGGAGCGAATCTTCCGCAGGAACACAAAACGGTTTTGTTATCGGGATTTTTGATTGCTTTTTCTGTTGATTGCTTTCTCAGAGAATCGGCATCAACATAGTTTTCAATAACAGATATTTTTCCTTCAAGACATGGATGCCACGTTGAAATCAACTCTATAAGCTCATCGTGAACAGCACATGCTTTATTGAACTTTGAGATGAATTTTTCGTGCACATCGGGCAAATCATTCGTGCTTGTGTGGAAGAAAATTATTTTTTCTTCAGCATTAACATAATCCGCAACAAAATAAGCGGGATATCCGTTTGCGTAAGCTATAGCTATATCATATTTTTGGTCAGCAAAAAAAGTTTTGTGCTCGTATTTTATACAATACTGATTTATCAGCTCATTGAGTTCTTTTTTTGCCTTTTCTGTTTTTTCTTTTTTGCCTGTTAATTTGTATATTTCGATTAATGTCTGAAGCAAAACAGCACGAGGTTTTCTGTAATATTTGTTAGTATCATCATTCACAACAACATTTGTTCTTTTATCGATAAACGGAAGAAGATCGGTTCTGTTTTTGCGAAGATAAACCGTAACATCATACTTGTTATAATCAATCGCTTTAAGAGCAGAAATCAGAGTTTTCTGAATTCCGCCTATTGTCAGGTGATTGATTACAAAAAGTAACTGTTTTTTCATTTACAAAAGCTCCATCCATTTTTTTGCTGTGTTTTCGAGTGAGAGATTGTTTCTGATTTCTGCGGCATTTTTTGAAAGCTTATCTGCAAAAGCTTTGTCACTTGCAATTTTCTTCATTGCTTCGCACATTTCTTCTGCGTTGCCGACTTGAGTAAGAATGCCGTTTTCATTATTGTTTATAACCGCATTTGCTCCGCCGATAGGGCAGTCTGTGCAGACAACGGGCATACCGATAGCCATTGCCTCAAGCATTGCATTGGACATACCTTCATAATCCGATGAATTGACATACATAGCATCGCGGATAACAAGTTCGTGAACTTGTGCGCTGAACGGTAAAAAGTCAATATATTCCGTAATACCGAGCTTATCTGCAAGAGCCTTTGTTTCGTCGAGTGCGGCTCTGTCATCATCATTCTGCGGTTCGCCGATAATTTTTAATCTGTAATCGGTAAATTTTTTGCGGAATTCTGCAAATGCTTTAACAAGCACGGGCAGATTTTTTTGTCTTGAAATACGACAGAATGTAGTAACATACTTTTCTCTTCCACCGTGATACGGCTCAGGAAGTTTGTCGTTTATGGGATTAAATATTACAGTTCCCTTTACAGAAATATTATCGGGATAAGCCACCTTTGCATCGTTGGTCTGGAATACAACAGCATCGGCACGCTGATAGTATTTTTTGATAAAGTTATATCCGTATCGTTTTTTCAGCAAACGATACGGGTCTGCTCTTTCTGAAACAACGACTTTGTTAGGAAGTCCTTTTGACGCAAGTAAAGTGAGCGGTATCGAAGGCTGAAGGAACGAAAGTATTGATGAGTCAGGATTGGATTTGAAAATCCCTCTGAGAGCATACAGTTCGTTATAATATTGAGCTTTAAAAGAAAGATACGCAGAGTGTGAAGAAACTTTCTTGCCGAGAGTTTCGGGAATCTTGCATATGAGAGATGCGAAAAGTCTGAACAAAATGATGAAGATTTTTTTAAACACTCCGTTTTTGGGGAATGCTTCGCGAAGAACGGTGAGCTTTATGTCTGAATTTAGCCCGCGGTCAACAATCTCGTTTCTGTCAGAGTTTGTAAGAACAAGCTCACATTCGTAGCCGTTTTTATTAAATTCATTGAGAAGTAACGTTGCGACTTTTTCTGCACCGCCGCCCTTCATAACGGGCATAACGAATATAAGCTGTTTTTTGTTATTCATCTTTATCCTTTCAGCAGTCTACCTGCAGTTTTATCAAATACTTTATAAATAAACCAGAAAAATTTTCCGTAGCAGCGCATTTTAAGAGCTATGTTACCGAATGCAGAGTACGAGAGAATCTCTTTTTTCAGTGATTTATATTCACTTTTGCATAACTTCTGATCTTCTCTAGAGATTTTTTTATATGTGTCAAGTGCATTGAATGCACAACGAACGGTATATTCTGTTGCCATATAGTCTCCAGTTTTGCCGATTTTTTCTGAATAATCTCTGATTTCTTCATAAACATCGCGGCAACTGCGGAAATGACGCTGTGTTTTTTTTGAGGTGACAATGGAACCTGAACGGTATCGTCTGTGATATAGTGTGTTTTTGCATTGGACTGCTTTTTCAGCAGAACAATAGACTTGATAGGTGAAAAGCATATCCTCGGAGCAATATGCAGATTCAAGGAAAGAAATCTTATTATTAATCAAGAGTTTATGTTTTATAAATAAAAGATATATTGCACAGTGATAATCTTTCTTGTTATGAAGTTCGCTTAAAATTTCATAACCGCTTTTGGAATCATATGTACCTTTTACGACATAGCCTTGCTTCACTTCGGATCCGTCATCAGTAAATGAGTGGGCATCAAAAAACACAAGTTCCGCATCATTTGATTCGGCGGTGTTTACAAGCAACTCCAATGTAGTGTTTTCGATGTAATCATCACTGTCGAGAAAATAGATGTATTTGCCCGTTGCATTAGCAAGTCCAGTGTTCCTTGTTTTTGACGGACCGCAGTTTTTCTGGTGGATAACGCATATTCTTTCATCATTGCTTGCATATTCATCACATATCTGACCCGAAGAATCCGTTGAGCCGTCATCGACAAGGATGATTTCGAAATTCTGATATGTCTGATTGAGTACGCTGTCAATGCATTCACGAAGATATTCTTCTACGTTATAAACGGGGATAATTACGCTTATGAGAGCCTGATTTTCCATTATCTCATCTCATTCTTTCTTTGATAACAATTAAAGCTGTTGCAATGAATTTCTTCATTTCAGAAACAAAACCATATGAATAATGCTTTTTCATTATCTTCTGGATTCTTTTATCAATTTCAATATCGGTCAACACGGGATTTTCGATAGCTTTCGATAGATCCACGCGCATTTTTTCATTATCTTCCGATTTGCTGTGGACACCGGATTCGTCACATCCGATGTTACTGTTATATGAGTATCTAGGATAAACCGTAAGAAGGTCGTTTTTTACAAGATGTGCACCGAAACGAACAGACCACGAGCTGCCGTTGCCTTTTGTCTGACGGTAAAGGCGCATAAATCTGTCGCTTCCGTTTGAGTTAAGGCGGCTGATAAGCTTGGGAGAATGATAGAAGTCTTTCATATCTTTAAGTTCCCAGTCGACGCCTTCCCAGCGGTCTTTCCATGTTGCCCATGTCCAACTGCATGAACGGTAGGCTGCGAAAACATCTTTTGAGTAATCATCGGGTAAATCAATCATAGGAGTATATCCTGCAATCGAACCGATTTTTTTGTTGTTTTCGTAAAAATCAAGAGCACTGTTGATATAGCTGAGAAAGAACGGCGAAACCTTGCAGTCATCCTCTACAACGATTGCTCTGCCGTATTTATTGATTACTTGTGTAACTCCTGCAATAACAGAAGCGGCAAGCCCTTTATTGACAGGACTTTCGGTTACGGTAACGGATATGAAATCACCTGTATCTTTTATTGCTGCAACAGCAGCCCGCACCTCGTTGACTTTATCTTTGCCTGCATCGTTTTTTGCTCCGTCCGAGAATATGAAAAGTTCGGATTCTTTTGCCTCTTTGCAGGCAGCGAGTGCATTGTATGTTTTAATGAAATGATCTGCACGGTTATAGACAAATATTATAATCGGTGCGTAACTCATATTATTTTCCTTCTTTCAAAATATCACGGTATGCATCAATGAGCATTTGCGCATTTCTTTCGGCATCGTGAGTGATTCTTGCTTTTTTCTTGGTTGCCTCGGAAAGTGAAAGAGCGAGCTCATCGCTGTCAAAAATGCGTTTCAGGTTCCATGCAAGGAGCTTGGGATCGTCATTTCTGTAGAAAAGAGCTTCTTTTCCGTCTTCTGCCATATCAGACGCACCGCCGACATAAGCCGAAACGCAGGGTGTACCGACCATCATTGCTTCGCCGAGAGTGTTGGGACTGTTTTCTATGGTTGAGCATAAAACATATGCGTTAACTTTTGAGAGCTTTTCGGCAACCTGATGTGCCTTGAGCGGACCTGTAAATTCGATATGATCCTGCACACCGAGGTCATACACAAGCTTTTTGAGATATGATGCATATCCTTTTTTGAGGAATGAGCGTTTATCGTTATCCTGATACGGTTTATAACCCGCAACATATACCTTGACATCGGGATATTCTCTTATGAGATAGGGGAGTGCCATAATGACAAAGTGGACACCCTTGAGTGCACTGTATCCGTTGCCGATATAAATTGAATGACGTTCCATTTTTTCGGCAGTCCATTTCTCTTCATAGAAAGGCGCACGGAGAATACGGCTGCAGGGATAATATTTTGCTTTGGGATTGATTGCATATGAATGAGCTCTGTCCCAGGTTGTTCTGCCGAGGATATAGTCGGCATTTTCTATTATTTCCTTTTCGGATTTCATTCGAGGTTTATACCATTTTGTTTTGCGAAGATGCATAATCCATGCAGAGAAAATCTCTGTTACGGATTTTGAAAACATCATATCGTCAATCTGAAGCTGACCGCATTGATAAACATACTGTCCGTTGAGTATTCCCTGAAGAGAAACAACAACAGGAATATTGGTTTTTTTGGCGGTTAACTGCATCGCTCTTGCGTGAAGAAATTCCGTGCCCTCAATGTTGATTATATCAGGATTGAAGTCCGAAACAATCTTATTACATTTTTCTTCAAGTTCCGCAAGAGATGTTGAGGCGGTATAGTACAGACTGAAATATGTTACGCCATTGATATTTTCATAAAAGCTTATGTTTTCTTCGCATTTGCAGACTATTCCAAGCTCAATGTTGCTATTTTTGCTCAGCTGTTCTGCCATTGATTCAACCCATCCGCCGAGCACCTCGGAGGCTTTACCGAGTTTAACCGAAACTGCGGCCGGGATTAAATTTACTGTCCATAATACTCTCATAATTTTTCAGCTCCGGTCCATTTGATAATATCTTCAAACAATAAAGATGCAACAATCAGAATCATACAGGTGAATGAATAACTGAATGAGTCAAGTGAGGATACGAACATAAGTGTAACGAATGTTGCATTTGCGGTTGACAGGATAAATTGGTTATTGTAGTGGTGTTTGTAATGGAAAGGAACGTGATAAAACATCATTGCAAAAGCATATCCGCCGATCCATCCGTATTTTGATGTGATATCTAGAAGTGCGGAATGTCCGCCAGTACCTTCACGCCAGAGCGATCCTATTATAGGATATTTAAAGATGTTTGAAAGGCTATATCCATAAGCGTTTATACGAACCTGAATAGAGTCACCGGTAACGCCTGTTTCGGATGTGGAAACGAGGTCGTTTACCTTTTTTGCAACAGCTGTTCCGTCGAATGTTTCCAGTATCCATTCTCTGAAGGATGCAATATATAGTATAGCTGCCATAATTCCTATGAACACAAGGACTGTTATTATGAAAGCGGCAACCACATTCTTGCCTCTGTAGAAAAGCAGAAGCAGTAAACCGATGACACTTGCAAAAAGAGCGATGGAATAACCCGCAAGCTCGATAACTCTTATATATGTATATGCCCAGGCAACACCGATTGCAAAGAGAAGTTTGTTGTTTTTGAATGCTTTGAATGTCCAAGCAAGAATAAGAGGAGAGATACAGACCTGGGGATATATCAAGCTGTAACCGCCTATGCCTTGCTTAAGAAAAATGTGGGTTGTTTCATCGTCGCGAACAAGAAGTCTTGCAACAGTATGATCTTCAACGAGTATACTGAATGTTTTGTAATTCCATATGGTCAGAAGAATAAGCACAATCGGAACTATACCTGAGAGTTCGTCCCATTTATCGTCATAGAAATAACTCATCATAAAACATATGACAAGCATTATCAATGCAACTTGCTTTATGAGCGCAGACAGGTCATATCTCTCAAAATAGATAACAAACATAACCGCTATCAGGAATATTATTGCGCCTACTTGTTCTTTTCCGAGCGTTATTGGAGTTTCTCTTATGAACCATATTACAACCCAGATACCTGCACAGGCGAGTGCAACCAATCTGTATATTGAATCAACCTGAAGGGGTGGGGATACAGTCCATGCAATCAGATATAATACGGCTATTTTCTGAATAAAGCCGTATGAAAATCCTTGTTTGAGCATAGTTTCCCTCCTTCATAATTTTTGGTGTTTTCATTTCAGCCAGTTTTCAGCCGAATGAATGTATGATTCATAGTGAAATGTATTGTTAAGATTTTTTTGCTGTGTTTTGTTTTTAATCTGATAAAGCATGGCTTCGGATATGGTTTCTGCCGTCATATCCTTAAGCAGACTGCCTCTGCCGCTTTTTTTGATATATTCACCGACATCGCTGACATCGGTTGTTATAATCGGCACACCGCAGGTGAAGCTTTCTGCAAATTTTGTCGGAAATCCTGCGTTGTTGCGTTTATCCGAGCGTCTTATGAATATATAACAATCGCATCCGAGCACATATTTTATTGTTTCTTCGTGCGAGAGTCTGCCCATAAATGTGATTTTATTGCGTACATTTTTGGGAATGTAAAAATCGGGATAAATTTTGTTGAAATCACTTTCCGTGATTCCGATTATACGCAGAAGAGTGTGTTTTTTATTTATATTACAAAATGCCTCAACAACTTTATTAAGGCTTTCTTTTTTGCCGTCGGGAATACCCGCAAAGCAGAATTCAAAAACGCCCTCGTGTGATTCGGGAATCTGATGCCAGATACCGTCATTGATATCAACGAGAGGGGGAAGAATGAGCAGATTTTTACTACTTTTATATTTCTTCTCCATCATTTTGCTGATGGCAATCATTCCGTCGGCAATCTTATGAGTGAAATTGCTTATGAGAATTTCGTCAAAAGCCTTGAAAATTCTTTTGGGCAATGAACCGTCGGTATCTTTTGTCCATTCGGTGCAGTCATAACAGACCTCGATGTTTCTCTTTGAAAAAACTTTTTTCGCTTTCAGCAGAGTGAACATCGGCACATTGTAGAGAATTATTCTGCACACATTGTCGTAATTTTTGATAACAGACTCAATATGCTCAACGCTTATCATATGTTTCAGCCACTGTCTGGTTGATTTCGGATGAGCGTGCTCAAACATATTTTCACAGCCTTCAACGGGTCTTAATCCGTCAAAAGAATCATCCGATGCACCGATAAAAACGGTTTTATATCCGAGCTTATCAAATATCTTTCCGTTTGAAACGACTCTGTTTGCTGATGCACTTTTATCGGGCAGAGTAAATCCGCCGTAATAAATTATTGTACCTTTGCTCATAAATTTTCCTTGTACCACTCAATTGCTGCGGCAATTCCTTTTTCGAAGCTCCAGTCAGGGTCATATCCGAGAAGCTCTTTTGCTTTGGAAATATCCGCATTGCTGTGCTTGATATCGCCTGCTCTGTCGGGTCCGAAATTCGGTTCAATATCAACATTGAGTGCTTTTGTAAGTCCATAGTAAATATCGATAAGATATTCTCTGCCGCCGTAGGCGATGTTGAATGCTTCACCTGCGGCTTCGTGGGGTGCAAGGCAAGCTCTGAGGTTTGCCTCAATAACATTTTCGATATATGTGAAGTCACGGCTCTGCTTACCGTCACCGTTGATGGTGGGAGTTTCGCCGTTGATGAGCATCTTAATGAATTTGGGAATAACCGCGGCATATGCACCGTCAGGCGTCTGACGTCTGCCGAAAACGTTGAAATAACGCATTCCGTAGGTGTCGAGACCATAATGTTTTGTGTACTGTTTTGCCCATTCTTCGTCACATCTTTTGGTGAGTGCATAGGGGGAGAGGAGATTACCTTCTCTGCCTTCTTTTTTTGGAAGATTGGGTTCATCGCCGTAAACGGATGATGATGAAGCATAAACAAACTTCTTGACATTATTCTGTCTTGCGGCTTCAAGCATGTTGAGTGTGCCGCTGATGTTGTTGGCACAGTAGAAAAGAGGCATTTCGATGCTTCTGGGAACGCTTCCCCATGCCGCCTGATTGAGAACATAGTCAACGCCTTCACAAGCCTTCATGCACACATCAAAATCCTTGATGTCGCCCTTGACAAATTCATAGTTAGGGTTTGAGAGGAACATATCAACATTTTTCTGCGAACCTGTTGATAAATCGTCAAGGCAACGGACTCTGTAGCCCATTTCGAGAATTGCTTCGCAGATATTTGAACCGATAAAACCTGCACCGCCCGTTACGAGGAAAAGTGAGTTTTCGGGGAAAACAAGATGTCTGTAAGCGATTTATTAAAGCCTCCAGTACTGATAGCCTGATTCGGAATAAGTTTTTCTGTCAAGAACACCCTTGACATCAACGATAACCTTGCCCGAATTGTCGCCGTTTGCGAACATAGCATCGATATCGTTCATTGAAAAATTCATAAATTCTGTGTGTCCGACTGCAATAATAACAGCGTCCATATCTTTAACGGTATTGATATCAACAAATTCGATTCCGTAGTGCTGCTTTCCTTCGTCTGCATCCGCAACGGGGTCTGCAACAACGGGAGTGATGCCGTATTCAGCAAGCTCGTTCATAATATCAATAACTCTTGTGTTTCGTGTATCAGGGCAATTCTCTTTGAATGTGAAGCCGAGGATTGCAACTTTTGCATCTCTGACATTCTTGCCTGCGGAGATGAGCTTTTTAACAACGTTTTCAGCAACATACTTACCCATATCGTCGTTGATTCGTCTGCCTGCAAGGATAACCTGGCTGTGGTAACCAATCTGCTCTGCTTTATATGTAAGATAATAGGGGTCAACACCGATGCAGTGTCCGCCGACAAGACCGGGGAAGAATTTGAGGAAATTCCACTTTGTGCCAGCAGCTTCAAGAACTGCCTTTGTGTCAATGCCCATCTTGTTGAAGATGATTGAAAGTTCGTTCATGAATGCGATGTTGATATCGCGCTGACTGTTTTCGATAACCTTTGCAGCTTCGGCAACCTTGATGCTTTCCGCTCTGTGAACACCTGCTTCAACAACAAGTTCATAAACCTTTGCAACAGCATCAAGAGTTTCTTCGTCCATACCTGAAACAATCTTTACGATAGTTTCAAGTCTGTGAACCTTATCACCGGGATTGATTCTTTCGGGTGAATAGCCGATTTTGAAATCCACGCCGCATTTAAGACCTGATTCCTTTTCGAGAATGGGAACGCACACATCCTCGGTAACGCCGGGATAAACGGTTGATTCAAAAACAACGAATGAGCCTTTTGTAAGGTTTCTGCCGAGGATACGGCTTGCACCTTCAACGGGGGAAAGGTCGGGAGTGTGGTCATCGTTAACGGGAGTGGGAACGGCAACAATGTGGAACTTTGCTTCGCGAAGCTTAGCTTCATCCGAAGTGAATTCAACTGTTGTGTTCTTTATTGCTTCATCGCCTACTTCAAGGGTGGGATCGATACCGCTTTTATAAAGTTCGATTTTCTTTGCGTTGAGGTCATAGCCGATAACTTCAACTTTCTTTGCAAATGCAACGGCAATGGGCATACCTACATAGCCGAGACCTACAAGTGAAATTTTTTCTTCTTTTGCAACTATTTTCTCATAAAGATTTGTAAACATAACTTTTACTCCCTTATCTGCAAAGACTGTTTATTTTTTCGAGATACGCTTTGATAACGATATCTCTTGAGAAGTTTGCTTTTATGTATTCTCTGCCCTTTTCACCCATCGATTTTCTTTCGTGATTGGGCAGAGCGAGGAATTTTTTGATTTGATTGCAGAGAGCATCAACATCTCCGCCGTGATAGATAAATCCCGTTTCGCTGTCAATAAATGTTTCCTGACATCCGGGATTGTCCGTTGAAATAATCGGTCTGCCGCTCGATGCACTTTCAAGAAGCACATTGCTCATTCCCTCGCCGTAGGTTGAGGGATGAATTGTTGCGTGCGAAGCAGTTACAAACGGCTTGATATCTTTAAGACTGCCTCTGTATTTAATGATATCCTTTTCTTCAAGCTCTGCGAGAATGTCTTTATAATGCATCTCCGTAGGCTCAATGAATCCGAGCATATTGAACTCGGTGTTGGAATATTCAGCTTTGATTCTTTTGGCGGCTTCCATGTAGTCGTCAACACCCTTGTCGTGCAGAATTCTGCCGATGTAGTTGAAAACAACTTTTTCGCCGTCTTTTCCGTTGCCGCCGTCGGGATAGGGCTGAAGGGGATATCTGTCAGTGTTGACACCCGAGCCGGGGATGAGTTTATGCTCGCCCTTGACCATACCCGTTTTTTCTGCGAGTTTCATATTTGTTGAATTCTGGAACATAACACAAACCGCACGGCGATAGGCAAATCTGAAGAGTGACATTATCAGTTTCTGCTTGAGACCGCCTTCCTTCAGAACGCTTCCGAATCCCGTAACATTTGCGATAACGGGAATCCCGAGCAGAAAAGCTGCAAGACCCGCATAAACATTGGGTTTTGCGGTGTATGTAAGCACAACCGACGGTTTGTTTTTTGCGAAAAGTCTGAAATAATGGATGAAAAGCTTTAAATCGGCAACGATGTTTGTGCCTCGTCTGTCAATAACGGGGTCATCATAGCGGTATTCGAGGTGAGTCATCAGCTCGAACTTTTCACCGTAGGGGCACGAAATAAGCATTTCATAGCCTGCATCGATAATTGATTCAATAAGTTCTTTTCTGAAGCAATAAATGTCATCGCTATCGTTGGTGAGCAGGGCAACAAGAGGTTTGTTCGTTTTTTTCATTTTTATATCCTCATCATCTGAAAACCGCATGAACGGTCAGAACCATAACTTTTATATCATCAATAAAACTGAAGCTGTTGATAGCGGCAAGGTTATATTTCATCTTGTCGGGAAGAACAACTTCAAGATAAGTTTTTTCAACATCTTCAGCGGTATCAAGAAGCTCGTTTTCATCCTTATAGTAGATGCTTGCTTCCGATGTGATGCCTGCAGGAAGCAGAAGAGTCGCCATCATTTCGGGAGTGTATTTTTTAACATATTTGGGTACTTCGGGGCGTGTGCCGACGAAGGTCATTGTGCCTCTGAACACGTCGATGAGCTGGCTGAGCTCGTCGAGTTTGTATTTTCTGATAATTTTGCCCGTTTTTGTGATTCTTGAATCACCGCCGACTGTCAGAAGCGAGCCTTTGTCCGCATCGGTTACCATTGAGCGGAATTTGAATATTTTGAATTCCTTGCCGTATTGCGTAACTCTTGTCTGGCGGTAGAAAACGGGACCTTTGGAGTCAAGCTTGATTGCGATTGCGAGAATAAGAAACACGGGAGAAAGAAAAAGGAGCAAAACAGAAGAAACCGTTATATCAAACAGTCTTTTCATAATAAGGCTCAATTTTCTTTTCTGCAGAATATCATAATATGCTCTGACTTCGGGTATCTGCATTTCTTTGGGAAGATTTTCCCATTTTTGCAATATCATAACTTTCTCCCTCGATAGATTCAGATATATTTTTTAACAATTTCGGCAAAGTTTTCGCAGACGGTCTTTACATCGTCATCCGAAAGCTTTGTGTGTAGGGGAAGGGTGATTTCGTTTTTGAAGAGGTTGTATGCATTGGGGAAATCCGCAATGTCAAAACCGAGATTTTTATAAGCAGTCATCATCGGAAGTGGCTTGTAGTGAACATTACAAGCAATTCCTCTTTCTGCCATTTCGTTTATAATGCTGTTTCGTGTTTCCACGGATATATTTGGAATTCTTGTTATGTAGAGATGACCCGAACCTGAATAATCCTTGCCATAGTGGTCAAGACGGATTATGCCGAGTGAATCGCACATATCATCATATTTTGCAATAATTTCTTTTCTTCTTTCAATAAGAGCAGGATATCTTTCAAGCTGTTTCAAGCCGATTGCGGCAGTGATATCCGTCATATTGCACTTATACCACGGACCGACGACATCGTACTCCCACGCACCTGCCTTCGTCTTTGCAAGCGCGTCTTTTGACTGACCATGAAGGCTGTAAAGCATATACTGCTTGTAAAGTTCTTCATTATCGATGCCATCAATTGATTTCCAGGTTGTCGCACCGCCTTCTGCAGTTGTCAGATTCTTAACTGCGTGGAAAGAGAAAGATGTGAAATCAGCAATCTGACCTGCATTCTTTCCGTTTCTTGTTGCGCCGAGTGCGTGAGCACAGTCGGCAACAACAGCAACTCTGCCAATGGCACGCTGAATGTCATTGGCGGGATTGAAAAGATGCTTTTTATTTTCAACAGCGGCAAAAATTCTGTCATAATTGCAGATGATACCTGCAAGGTCAACGGGAATGATTGCCTTGGTCTTTTCGTTTATTGCCGCTTCCATAAGGTCATAGTCCATTTCGAATGAATCGGCTTTGCTGTCAACAAACACAACCTTTGCTCCGACGTGAATAGCCGCGGATGCGGATGCGGTATATGTGTATGCGGGAACGATAACTTCATCGCCTTCGCCGATTCCGAGTACGCGGAAATTAAGCTCAAGCGCCGCAGTAGCGGAGTTGAGGCAAACGACTTTTTCTGTGCCGCAGTATGATGCAATTCTGCGTTCAAATTCTTTTGTTCTCGGGCCTGTTGTTATCCAGCCAGAGCGAAGTGCTTCGCAGACTTCGTTTATTTCTGCCTCCGTGATATCGGGAGGGCTGAAAGGTATGTTTACCATAACTTAAACCTCTTTTTCATTTTCCGGGTTTGTATGTGGGAACCATTTCTTTAACTTTTTCAGCTATGGTGCTGCTGTTTTCATAAGCCGCAACCATAAGCTCTCTAAGCTGTTTCTGGAATAAATCGGTGTCAAATCTGATAGGATTGCCGATGTGGATAAGCTTGTTGGCGGTGGTCTGAAGTCCTTCTTCTGCCATAAGCTTTTCTTCAAAGAGTTTTTCGCCGGGTCTTAATCCTGTATATTCGATTTTGATATCGATATCGGGTTTGAGACCGGAGAGTTTGATAAGATTTCGGGCAAGGGTATCGATTTTTACGGGTGAACCCATATCGAGTACGAAGATTTCGCCGCCCTTTGCATCTGCACCTGCGAGCAGAACGAGCGAAACTGCTTCGGGGATAGTCATAAAATAGCGAATAATTTCGGGATGAGTAACAGTTACTGGACCGCCGTTCTTGATTTGTTTTTTGAACAGAGGAACAACAGAGCCGTTTGATCCGAGTACGTTGCCGAATCTTACCGCAACAAATTCTGTTTTAACATTTTCGGGAACTGTGCAGGAACAAGCATTGCCGTCGTCTTCAGAATGAGTGAACATTCTGGGAATTTCGTGATGACGGTTTTCTTTGATTTTCTGGTCAAATGCCTGAACAACCATTTCGCAAAGGCGTTTGCTTGCACCCATGATGTTTGTGGGATTTACAGCTTTGTCTGTGCTGATAAGCACGAATCTGCTGCAGTTATTGACCATTGCGGCATATGCTGTTTTATATGTACCGATAACATTGTTTTTGATTGCTTCGCAGGGGCTGTCTTCCATCAGAGGCACGTGTTTATGAGCCGCCGCGTGGTAAACTATGTCAGGCTTGAATTGTTTGAAGATAAAGTCGAGTCGTCTTGAATCACGAACCGAACCGATAAGCACTTCAAGATTGAGTCCGGGATATTTATCCTTGAGCTCCTGCTGGATTGCGTATGCGTTGTTTTCGTAAATATCAAAAATGATAAGTGTTTTGGGTTTGTGAGCCGCAACCTGACGGCAAAGCTCGCTTCCGATAGAGCCGCCTCCGCCCGTGACAAGGATTGTTTTTCCTTCGATGAGGTCATAAACCTCTTTCATGTCGGTTCTGATGGGGTCTCTGCCGAGCAGATCTTCAACCGAAACATCTTTGAGGGCACTTGCGGTGATTCCGCTGTTGACAAACTGATAAAAATCGGGAAGAGTTTTGGTTTCGCATCCTGTCTCTTTGCAGATTTCAATGATTTCTCTTATTGATTCTTTTGATGCGCTGGGCATTGCGATATATATTCTGTCAACTTTATATTTTTCAACGCTTCCGAAGATATCTCCGCGTCCGCCTACAATCTGAACTCCGTCAAAATACCTGTTCTGCTTGTTGGGGTCGTCGTCAATAAGGCAAACAACGCGGTCTGTGTTTGCACGTGTTTTCTGAATATTTTCAAGAAGCATTCTTCCTGCGTCGCCTGCACCGATAATCATAACCTTGTGATATTTCTGAGTTTCGGTATCTGTGCCGAAAACCTGAGGCAATGCAATGAAGATTCTGTATGAAAATCTTGATGCGAGAAGTAAAAGAACCTGGAAGCACGAACCCCAGAGATAATAGGATATCGGCATCTTTCCGAAGATAACGGTTATAAGGATTATGTGAATTACCGAAGCGGCGATACTGCCCAATGCAGTTCTCATAAGTTCACGCAGACTTACATATTCCCAGATGCTGTGATACATACGGGCGAAGAAGAAAATAGCAAGGCTGATAACCGTATAGATGGGTATGAAATACACATACGGGTCAAGGAATTCAACGGGGATTTCCGTGAAAACACCGTCATATCTTATCCATAAAGCAATAAAATACGAAATGTTGATTGCCATAACATCAAACGCCATCAAAAAGGCGGATTTGATATGCCAGGTTTCAATATGAAATTTTCTTTTACCCGAGTTATTTTTCAAACCAATCAGATCCTTTTATTGTTTTGTTTCTTTTGATTTTTTGTGGCTTCTCTTTTTCTTGTGCTTGTGATTATGTTTTTCGCCATAGCCGTAACCGTAGCCATAGCCATAACCGTATTTTCCGTAGCCGTAGCCGTATTTACCGTAGCCATAACCGTAGCCGTAACCGTAATAGCCGTAGCCTGAGAAGCCTTGAACGGTTCCGTTAAGAACACAGCCGAGAATGTGGATATCGGTAGCCATAAGGCTGTCGAGAGTGCTTTTAACTCTTGAAATTCTTACAGCATCCTGATAAGTCACGAAGATTGCGGCATCTGAATACTGCGCAATGAACAAAGCGTCGGAAATAAGTCCGCAGGGGGGAGTATCAACAAGGATATAATCATATGAATCTCTGAGACTTTCAAACATCTGCTTTATATTGCCCGAGCTGAAATATCCGCTCTGCTCTTCTTCTGCGGGAGTGGGAACAAGAAGATGAAGCTTATATTTTTCAAGATATGCGATTTTGTAAAGATCGGTAACGGTTTCATATTCGATGTTTTCGGTATCGATTCCGAGAAGGGGAGCGATGCTTGGATGGCGGATATCCGCATCGACAAGAAGAATGTTTTTGCTGTGGTCTGCAAGTGCAATTGCAAGGTTTGTCGCAATTGTTGTTTTGCCCTCTCCGGGAACGGAGCTTGTTGTCATAATAATCTTTTCATTCTCGTTAAGAGAAGAAACGAAAACATTTCTCAGCACACGGAAAGATTCAGGGAATCCGCTTCCGATATCGGGATTGGTGAAAAGAAGCGACTTGTCACCGGGCATAGCTCTTTTCTTGAAAGTAACCTGAGGAATAACCGCAAGAGAATCAAGATTAAGCTGATTTTTAATGTCGGTCTTTGTTTTGACTGTTCTTCTTTGAAGAATATAAATGAATATAAACAGCAGTCCGAAGAAAACGCCGACAATGGCACCCTTGGCAGCTTCGTTGAAATAGTTGACGGTGTTTGAGGGGTGGGTTGCAACCATTGGTTGCTTCAGAATTTCAAAGGTAATGTTACCGACAACGTATTTCGCAACTGACGGATAGTTTTCAAGTGCTGAAACCAGAACGTCATATGTCAGCTGCGGGTCTTTGCCGCTCGCAGTGAGAGTAAACATGTTAGTGCCGGATACTGCCGAAGCGCTGACTCTTGCAGGCATCGACGAAACACCGAGGTCCTCGCATACTGCTTCCGTAAGAAGATTACAGTTCAGAATGTAGGGGAATGTGGTTGAGAGAAGCGAAGCGGTGGTTGAGTCATAATAGAACGAATAAACCGAAACGCCGGTGATTGAACCGACTGAGTTCTGTGTGTTGACTGTGAGTGTTACGCTTGACTGATATTCCGGTACATAGTTGATTTTTCGATTCAGTGCACTGTATCCGCCAAAGAGCACGGCAGCAGCAACACAGACCCACCAGAATCTTTGAAGCGCTTTGATGATATCGTTAAGATAAACCGTAACGAAAACATCTTTTATATTTTCAGTTTTTTGGTTGTTTTTTGAGGTCTGATTCATATTCAAATCTTTCTTTCAATATGTTTTTTGGGGGGATTAGCTGTCAGTTAGTTTCTGCAGCATCCTCTTTGATTGCTTCGTCGGATTGTTCGGGAGCAGTTTTATCTGCGCCGTCATTTTCTTCGGGAAGAGGTTCAATATCATATTTCGGTGCGGGGTATTTTCCGTAGTGACCGTAATGTGAGTGTTTTCCGTATCTGTATCCGCCGTAACGGTTGCTTTCATCGTTACCGGTGAAACTGAACGGAAGAACATTCATATGAACATCATTAAGAATACAACCTGCAAGGTTTGAACTGATTTTACTGATTGTAGCAATCGAGTCGTTCAGAACATTAACGGGAACAGTGTCTGTTCTTACAATAAGAATGGTTTTGTCAACCATATTAATGATATCGGTAACGCCTGAATCGAGAGAAAGAGGAGCGGTATCGATGACGATGAAATCATATTCCGCTTTGAGCTTCTCTATCAGTTCTGAAATGCTTCCGTCTTCAATGAAATTGCGGTATTCGGAATCTGCTTTGGTGTTGACCGCAAGAGAAAGAGATGTTTTCTTGAAGGTTCTGAAAGCAAAATCTTCATAAGCAACTTTTTTTGAAAGCAGGTCTGAAATTTCGCCGTTTTCAATTGCTTCCTCACTGAAGATTTTATAGAGAGCGGGTTTTTTGAAGTCGAGGTCAAGAAGAATAACTTTATTGCCTCTGTCGGCGAGAGAAACCGCGATGTTTGCCGAACATGTGGATTTACCTTCGTTTTCGGCAACGCTCGTGATTGCAAAAACTTTTTCGTTCAGGCGGTTTTTGCTGTGCTCGAGTTTTGCGGCAATCTTATGGAAATTCTCGGTGAATCGCAGGCTTATATATGCGTTACTGTGAATAAGCAGACCTTTTTTCTTTTTCTGTCTTATATCCTTGAAAGACATTCGTTTGTCTTCATGGGCGATTGAGCCGATAAGCTTCGATTCGATTTTATCATCAAAATCAGTTTCTTTTTTTACTGTGTTTCGCATAAGCGACAAAGCGATAATCAGCGCAAGTGACAGTGTGGCAAATGCCATAACAACCAAGCCGCGATCTGAATTTGAAATATAGTTTGACGGGCCGCTCGGTACGGTGGGGTTGCTGATAACGGCAATGCCTGCGTTTTTGAAAATCTTGTTTGAAACTTTGTGATGGGATTTTATTACCGCATTGAGGAGCTTATATGCTTTTTCGGGATGATCAGCCGTAACTTTAAGTTCAATGAAGTTTGTCTGATCGATAACCTTTGCGGAAACAGTACCGTCGAATCTGTTGATTTCAAGATATTCCGCAGCACACTCTTTGATTGTGGGTTCCGTAAAAACGTTTACAAGAACATTGGCTTTTTCGGTTGAGATTGTATATGTTGAGTATGATGCCGTAACAGAACCGCTGTTCAGAACAGTAAGAGTAGCTGATGAAGTGTACATCGGCTCATAAGCGGCATGGGTAACAAGGAAAAAGCCCATTGCACCGATAAGTGCACAAAGAATAACGACCCAAATGTTTTTGATTATGTCGTTAATCAGACTGTAGAATTCAATTGTGATTTTATTTTTTTTCATAATCTATCATTCTCCAACAATAACGGTCAGAACACTGTGCCCTCTGACTCCGAGGCTATCCGTAACATAATAG
>JAZNHM010000224.1:0-16074 GCA_045576955.1 Acutalibacteraceae bacterium
GTCTTGCCGCCATTTCAAGGAATTCACTTGATACTTCAAGGTTATCATCCTGCATCTGACGGACATATTCAAGGTACTGCTCAATGATTTCCATAATAGGAACATCGTTGATGCTTACCTTCTTTTTTGAAATAAGCTGAAGGAGCAAGTCCATCGGGCCCTCAAAGACCTCCAGCTTATACTGTAGTTTTTCCAAATGAATAACCCCTTTCGGTTATTAAATGAACGGCAAGAACGGCAGTCTTGCAATAAAGCTGATTCCGGTCATAACAAATCCGCTTATAAAGCTGAGCGGTTTATCAAGAATACCGAAAACAATAAGTGCAAATACACCAAGAATAATGTATCTCTCATACTGCATTATTTTGAAATAATATTTTTGAGGAATAATAAGATTGGCAATCCTTGAACCGTCAAGCGGAGGTATAGGAATAAGATTGAAAACAGCAAGGCTGACATTAATCTGAGCTGCAACGCTGAAAAATATTATCGAAACCTGAGCAACAACCGATGCGGTTGAAGAATAAATAAGCGAGCAACCGTTGGCAAGAATCATAAAAAACAATGCCATAATAAGATTTGAAAGCGGACCTGCAAGAGCCGTAAGAGCCATACCTGCTTTAGGATTTTTGAATTTTCTCGGATTTACCGGTACGGGTTTTGCGTAGCCGAAACCGACAAGAAAAATCATTACCGCACCCATTATATCAATATGTGCAAGAGGAGCGAGAGTCAATCTTCCTTTAAGCCTTGCAGTATCATCGCCGAGTTTTGTAGCAACAAACGCATGGGCAAACTCGTGAATGGGAAGAGTACAGAAAACAACAAATACTCTTGCCATAAGATTCATAAGAACATCAACAGAAAATCCGTTTCTAATTAAATCAAAAATCATCTTATTTCCTTTCCTGACCAATCTTTCCGACAACTATTCTTTCAATATCGTTAAAATCGGTCAACAATTCTGTTTTATCGCAATAATTCGAAAACATTTCTTTAATCGATTCAGCCTGACCTTCTCCACACTCGACGGCAATTGCACCTTTGCAATAAGGAAGCCACTTTTCATTGATTGCTCTGTAAAAATCGAGTCCGTCTGCACCGCCATCAAGAGCCATAGACGGCTCGAGAAGAACTTCAGTTTGAAGATCGGCTATTTCACCGGTTTCAATATATGGCGGGTTTGAGAGAATCAAATTCGGCTTTGGAATATTAAAGCTTTCAAATCCGTTGAATATGTCACCCTTAACCGCAGTTACGTTTTCACAACCAAAACTTTCAAGATTTTTTTGAAGATATTTAAAAGCCTTGTCTGATTTTTCAACGAGAAATACTTTTGATGAAGGATGAATCTTTGCAACGCTGAGTCCGATGCAACCTGTGCCGGAACACAAATCAACAACAACAGCATCTCTTTTATCCTTCAAAAAATCAAGTGCAAAATCAACAAGCATCTCGGTTTCAGGTCTCGGAATCAAAACACCGTCACCAACAAAGAATGTTTCGCCGTAAAAATCCCAAGAACCGATTACATACTGAATGGGTTCACCGTTTGCTCTGCGATTTATCATTTCGAAATATCGAACACTTTTTTCTTCATCTACAAGTACATCGGAGTAGAAAAATATAAAATCTTTTCCGCACTCAAATGCAGATTCAAAAATCCATCGTGCTTCGTTGGAAAAATTTACAATGTTATTATCTCTGAGAATGGATTTACCTTTCTCAAGAACTTGTCGGATAGTCATCACTCATTATTCTCCGAATCGGGGTCTTCTTTTTTAGGAACCTCTCCGCTGAGGCACGCTTTCATAGCTTCAATCGCAACCTCGATTATCGCATCATCAGGCTCTGCGGTTGTTATTCTCTGCATAAGAAGTCCCGGTGCCGAAAGTGCTTTGGTAAGTTTGTTGGGATATTTACCTGCAAGCTGGATAAATTCAAAACCAATACCCATAATCAAGGGCATTATAAGAAGCTTAACCATAATCCATATTGCTCTGTTTGCAGTCAACTGAGGGAAAACAACTGATATTACCGATGAAACAAGAATGCTGAGAAGAATTGTAACGAAAATAAAAGCAGTTCCGCATCTGGGATGGTAGCGAAGCTCTTTTCTGACGTTTTCAACGGTAAGTTCGTTGCCATGCTCAAAACAGAAAATCGTTTTATGCTCTGCACCGTGATACATATAAACTCTGTGAATTTCTTTCATTTTTGAAACAAGATACATATAAACCACAAAGATAATTACTCTGATTATTCCTTCGAATACTGCACGAAGAGCAGAGATTCCGTGTGCAAGATTATCATTGATAAGGTCAAAAACAAAACTGGGAAGCCACATAAAAAGAACAAAAGCAAGACCGATTCCGAGAACTGCGGAAATCGCACCGATAACAGCCATCATCTTAGGACCGAAATGGTCGGAAATCCATTTATCCAGCTTTGACTCTGCCTCTTCCTCCATATCAAGAGATGTCTTTTCAGCAGACTCCATAATAAGTTTATAACCGAATATCATTGACTCAACAAAAGAAACAACACCCCTGATAATAGGAGTATTAAGAATTTTGAATTTCTTTCTTACAGAAACAAAATCCTTCATCTGAGTTTCGATGGAACCGTCAGGTAAACGGAGCGACATAGCCGTTCCCTTCGGCCCCCTCATCATTATTCCTTCCATAAGCGCCTGACCGCCTACGGCAACATAGTTACATTTCTTCTTTGTGCTCATCAGTTTTTGAATCTCCTTCCTTATCCGATGAATCACGCTCTGTGCGTTCAAGAGGAATTGTTATTTTAACGGTTGTTCCCTCGCCGAGAACACTGTCAATATCAAGCTCACCGTTATGAAGCCTGACTATTTCATCCGCAACAGCAAGTCCGATGCCCGAACCTCTGACGGTAGTATTCGCTTTAAAAAACTTTTCTTTAATGTGCGGTAAATCTTCGGTAGAAATTCCCGCACCCGTATCACTTACAGAAATAACAAGAGTCGCCTTGTTTGGTCTTTCAGCAATAACATTGATTTTGCCGCCGTGCTTTGTATATTTTATTGCATTATCAAGAATGTTGATAAATACCTGCTTTATTCTCGCAGCATCGCCTGTCGCAGGAGCTAAAACTCTCGGAGCATTATAAACAAGTTCAATACCTTCACGCATCGAACGCTCTTTAAATGCAAAAACAACTTCATCAAGCTCTGCAAGGATATCTATCTTTTCACTCTTGAGCTGCATTCTGCCACTGCTCATTCTTGAAAAGTCAAGAAGTTCTTCAACCATATCATTAAGTCTCGATGCTTCGCTGATAATAACACCCATTCCCCTTTCGGTCATTGCGGAATCAGTATCGCCAATCTGAAGAAGCGTTTCACCCCAGCCTTTAATAGCGGTAAGAGGTGTTCTGAGTTCATGAGATACAGTTGAAATAAAATCATTTTTCAATCTGTCAGTCGCGGCAAGTTTGGTTGCCATGTCATTAATTGTTGTGCACAAATCGCCAAGCTCGTCATTGTAGGGATAATGGTCAATTCTTGCTTCAAGGTCACCGCCTGCGATTCTTTTTGCCGTTTCGTCGATTGACTTAACGGGATTAACAATTGAACGTGTAAAAAAGCTGCCCGAAATAACAACTAACGAAAACAGCGATACACAAGCAGAAATGACAAGGAGACAGATTCTCACAAGCTGTTCATCAATTGCCTCCATTGAAACCATAAACCTTATCGCACCGCCGTGAGTGCCGTTAGGATAATCATAAATGCAGGTTGAAGCCATAATTTTTTCACCAGAAGGAAGCTTACCTGTCCACTTGGCACTGCCCTTATCACTGTTGAGCGCCGTAACATAATCCGGCATTTCAACTTCACCTTTGATTTCAAATCCGCTGGAAGAGAGAATTATGTTACCGCTGCCGTCGATAAGCCACACCGCCATTTTATCCTTGTCGGGAAATGTTTCAACAAACTTTCTTCCCGCAGTCTCAAAACCTTTTTCAGATGTATCACCGAAAAGGTTAAGACTTGATGCAATTTCCTCAGAAGAATATGAATCAAGAGTAATTGCGGCAGCGCTGTAATAATAGCTGCGTAACGAAAACAGAAGAGCAACCGAAACAGCAACAAGAATTATAATAACAATTGACGCAACATTCAGAAACCAACGTTTTGTTATTCCGACAAATTTCAAGCCTGCTCCCCCTTTCGTTTCATAATCCGCTTGACCTTATACAATCCATTTATATCCGATTCCCCATATTGTTATTAAATGCTTGGGAATCGAAGGCTCTTCTTCAATTTTCATTCTGAGTCGTCTAATATTGACATCAACAATTTTTTCTTCGCCAAAATATTCGTTACCCCAAACCTTGTTGAGAATATCTGTTCTGCTAAGAGCGGCACCGGGATTAGTGAAGAAATATTCCATCATCTGAAACTCAACCTGAGTAAGCTCGATGTATTCATCATTCTTGGTAAGAGTTCTGTTCCTGATGTTTAATTTGAATGCTCCGAGTTCGATTACATCGGATGCAACCGGCTTAATTCCGTTGCTCATAGCAACTCTTCTGTATATTGCATCAACTCTTGCAACAAGCTCAGTCGGTGAAAACGGCTTTGTTACGTAATCATCCGCACCCATCATAAGGCCGGTTATCTTATCCATCTCCTGAGTTTTGGCAGTGAGCATTATGATTCCGATTGTGTTGTTACGCGTTCTGAGCTGTTTACAAACCTCAAGGCCGTCAACATTCGGCATCATAACATCAAGAACTGCAACATCAATTTCTCCGCCGTATGCATCATAAAGCTCAAGTGCTCTCGCTCCGTCCTCCGCTTCAACAATTTCATATCCTGCTCTGCGAAGGTTTATTATTATAAATTCTCTTATGGCCGATTCATCTTCGGCAATTAAAACCCTCTTCATATTTATCTCCTTAAATCAAGGTATTTTTGTTATTTTAGATTTGATGTATCCGGCATCTATTCCCGACTTCTGACCGCTCGGTGTAATATAAACACAAACGGTAAAATCATTTTTTTCTGAAATCGGAATATATGCTTTGAAAGTTTCTTTATTCCATCTTTCGGATGAAACTTTCATAACGGAATAAATCTCTTTTACGGATTCATTTCCTGATTCGGTTTTATAAACAACCCAACAATTCTGCGAACGGTAGTTACGGATTCCGAGAGTGTTCAATTCTTCTTTATCAAGGAATATCATATATCCGTCAGATAAATTTATAAGAGTGTTCGCAACCGTTTTTGATTTAGAAATCGATTCATAATTGCGCCATTCGGTCAGATAAATGTTCTCAGTATCAGTCGTTAGCGTATCATCACCCTTACCGAAAATTTGCGTCTGAACAGGAATATCAATTATACCGTCATTATTAACATCTGCACACGGAATAGGTTCGAATCTGAGCGTTGCGTTGTTAGAAACCGTTTCGGGATCAAGCAACGGAGATGTAAGTTCTTTTTTATCTTTATCCCAATAAATCAGCTCGGTAATCATGTTGGTTTCGCCCTTAAAAGCATCAACATATATCTTCATCGGCGAATCGCCATCGGCTTTTTCTGTCTTAATTGAAGAATAGCTGCTTATGTTGGGATCAAGCTTGGTTTCTCCCATATGGATAACCGAGTCGCCCGAAAGTCTGATTGCTTTTGCAGTTTTCTGCATAACGCCCGTGGGATTACTTTGACTGATATAAAAAATTTCTTTTTTGCCGTCACTGTCAATATCAATTACCTTATTAACAGAGCAGGTTTCATTAGATATCTCTTTAAATCTGTCGGTCATTTTTGTTGCTCTGTATATCGACATAACATTGCTTGAGGAAACACCCGAGATACTCCAGGTGACAATCAACTCTTTAAATCCGTCACCGTCCATATCATCAATCATAACCTCTTCAATTTCATTTCCGTATCCGTTGAAATCCCCAGCCGAAACCCATTTGCCGGATGAGATATTAAAATAATGCATTCTGACAACCGTTGTATCCGTGCTTAACTTGTAGAATATCAACGCTTCAGTTTCACCATCGTTATCAACATCGTTAACGATTATAGCGGACTTATTATCGCCTTTTTTGGGACTGCAAAGTAAAGCTTCTCCGCCAACGCTATTATTAAAGGCATCAACAAGTTCCTCGTATTCTTCATAATAAAGCGGAGCGGAAAGAAGATCGCTCACGGGACGGATGACATCAACTGAATCACAAGATGTAAAAATAATGCATACAGTAAGCATTGCCAATAAAACAGCCACAAACTTCTTCATCCGTCTCAACTCCTTCCGCTTTAAAATATTTTTTCAAGATATTATAACATATTCCTTTTCCATAAATCAACATTTATTTATATAATAATTATTAAAATAATATAAAATTTTATAAAATAATTATATAAAAAATAACCGACCCGCGCAAAAACACGAATCGGCTATTATTCAATCGATTATGAAATTTTCACTTTAGCATAATAGCTGCCGTAAGACCAGCAATCATTTGTTGAAAAAGATACGGGAACAGTTACCTCTCCCTGCTCTGAATCATCAATATTCTTTAAATCTGCAACAAGCATAACACTGTCACTTGTAATTTTCTCAACTGAATTTTTCGGGCCGCAAACAGTAATATCGGTAAGGCTCAGTGATACTAATTCAGCTGTTTTGCCTTCAGGAATATTGTTAAATGTTACATTGTCAGAAACGGTTATATTCGCCGTTTCAATATTACTTGCATTAACTGTTACGGTAAAAGTTTCCGTACCGTCAAGCACAACCACACCCGGAATATCGGCAGCATAAACAGTAAATGTGTTTACACCTGAATGAAGTTCTGAAAAATCAATTGAAGTAACTTCAATTCCGCTGATTCCCTCAAGCTTTTTTTCGGGTATTCCAAACTTTGCGGTTGAAGGTTCAACCGAAACCTCAAACGGGAAATTGTTAATATAATCTGTCGGAATATTTACAAATCCGCATTCTGCAGTAAGTGTAGAAATTTTATATACAGGAAGAGTTATCTGAATATAATCAGACTGTCTGTCAAATTTTGTGTAATTGATGCTCAAGCCGTTTTTGGTGACGGCCGTAAGAATTGCATTTACGGTTGTATTTTCTGTTAAAGCATCGTCAACAACCGCGGCAGCAACAATCTTTTCAATACTGTTAACCTGACTTTCAGGACCTGAAACGCTAACTTTATTTGCTTCCTGAAAAATAAAATCTCCGAGATGATAGCCATCAACAATCGCTTTATCGCTGATAGTTATATCAGGCTCAATCAAAAATTCTTTTGTTTTGGGATAGTCAAAATAAACTTCAAATTCACTGACAGGCACATTGTTTTCAAACAAACCCACAATTTCATATGCCGGTCTTTCGCTCTTTGTTGTAACTTCAAGTTTAAGTTTCTGCGTACCCGGTGTGCTGACGGATGTAGATGCTTTTACGACGATATCATTTCTGATATCATCCGAATCAACAACATATTTTTTTCCGCTGACCGAAACATCAACGCTGAATTTTGTCTGACCAAAAGCTTCAAGCCCGAAATTTTCCTCAATAATACCGTAATCAATCTGAACGGGAATATTGGAAATAGTTTTAGTGATTTCCGTGCTGAATTCAACGGACGCAACAAGCCAGAAGCCGACTGCAACAATCAAAGAAAATATAAACAGGAATCTGTTATCATAAAAAAGGTCACTTATTTTTTGCTTTTTCTTCATTTCTTTTTACCTTTGAATAGTTTTGTGAAAATACCCGTATCAATAACGCCTTTATCATTTGAATCGTCTGCAAGATAGTTTATCAACATCTCACGCAGTTCAGATTCAGTGAGATCTCTTGTAAGATTCCCCTGAAAAGCAACAGAAATAATTCCCGTTTCTTCCGACGAAACGATAACCATAGCATCGCTCTGCTCGCTCATTCCGAGAGCTGCTCTGTGCCGCGTACCGAGGTCACTTGAAACATCTTCTCTCCTTGTCAGCGGCAAAACACAACCTGCCGAGTGAAGCCTGCCCTCTCTGATAACAGCCGCACCGTCGTGAAGTGGAGATTTGGGGAAGAAAACATTGCCGATTAATTCGTGCGTAACTTTAGCATCAACGGGTTTACCTGTTTTAAGCACATCTCCCAGAAGCATCTCTTTTTCCATAACAATCAATGAACCGATTTTTGCATCGCTCATACGCTGAACAGCTTTAGCAATCTCGATAATTGACTCGGTAACAACAGCATTTTTCTGAGAATTATTGCCTTTCAAAAGCCATGACAGACCGTTAAATCTTGTCTTACCGACAGTTTCAAGAACCTGACGGATTTCCTGCTGAAATATGATGATAAGAATAATAAAGATATTTTGAAAAACAATTCCGAAAACATACGAACTTGCTTGCATTTCAAGAACTCTGATTATCAAATAAACAAAAGCAAGGAAGATGAGACCCTTGACAAGCTGAAAAGCTCGGGTTTCTCTTATAAGTTTAATTCCGTTATAAATTATAAAAGTTACAAGACAAATATCAAGAAAATCGGTAATACCGAAATTAAGCGACATAACCTTGGTAAAAAAGTCCGATACATTGTCAAAAACGTTCATATGCGCAGACCTACCCCCTTTTTATTCGTATCTATCATCAAATAATATCACAAACATTTAACCGTTGCAAACAAATAATGTAAACTTTACAAAAAATTAATTTTCAATAAGGCAAACAGCATGCGCAGACATTCCGTCACCATTGCCTGTAAAACCAAGACCTTCCTCGGTTGTAGCCTTAACACTGACAAAATCAAACGAAATTCCGCAAGCAGAAGCAATATTTTTTCTCATTTCATCAATGTACGGACGCATTTTAGGCTTCTGTGCAATCAAAGTACAATCAATATTTATAACACTGTAACCGTTTTCTGCAAGCACCTTTACAACCTCTTTGAGCAGCACAAGACTATCCGCACCCTTGTATTTTTCATCATTGTCGGGAAAAAGACAGCCAATGTCGCCAATGGCAGCAGCACCGAGAAGTGCATCACTTATTGCATGAAGCAAAACATCGGCATCGGAGTGACCGAGGAGACCTTTTTCATACGGTATTTCTACTCCTCCGATTATAAGTTTTCTGCCTTCAACAAGTCTGTGAACATCATATCCGTGGCCGATTCTCAGCATTTTGAAATCTCCTTTTCAATTTCTTTTACATCCTCAAGAAATCTATCGTAAGTAGTTACACAATTAAGAACTTTTATAAGCGAATTTGCAGAAAGCCGTTCAGGAAAAGAATAATATTTAAGCATTGCCGCTCTTTTTTTTGAGCTGTCCTCACCGCCTGCAAAACCAAGCTCATAAAGGTCAAGCTTTGTTATCGGTCTTTCGGGCTCAGGTGTGGATTCGCAAAGCACTCCCGCATTAGCAAGAGCTTGCATAATTATCTCTTCAGACACACCCTCAACACCGATTTTACCCTCTTTTGAAGGCTCTGTTTTACGACTTTCCTTACCAAAAATATCAGGTATATATGCGTGAATTATGTTCTTTTGATCAACTGTAGAGCCAATAAAAGAACGTATTTTAAAGCCGGCGGAATCACTGTCGGTAAGCACAAGAATGCCTCTGATTTCGGCAAGTTTTCTTATCATTGTCTGAAGTTCCTTGTCCTTAAAAATACCGAATCCGTCAGTCTGGATAATCGGGGCATCAATTATACCCGAAAGCTTAATTTTATCGTACTTTCCTTCAACAATAACCGCCTGTCTGATTTTTATCATAGTTATCTCCTGCCAGCTCTTGCCAGCTTTACAACCGTCTGTTCAAGAACAAGTCTTTTATCAAGAGCCGAACTTTTAAGCATTGAATCTGCCCACGAAAGAATTTCTATGCATTCTCCGATATCCTCAAAAGAAAGCGACGAGCCGTTTCTTGCGGCGTTGGTAAGCCTGAACTCTTTGCCGGCATAATTATAATATTTTGCAACCGCTTCCGCACGGTTTCCGGATTTAACAGCCGCCTTTGCACGGTAAATATCCGAATACTGAGCAATAAGTGCACCGAGAATCTGAAATTCATCCTCTCTCTGCTCAAAAAGAAGTGAAAGCTTTCTAAAGGCACTGTCAAACCTGCCTGCCGTTAGATCTTTAATCATATCAAAAACCTTAGCTTCAAGGCTCTTGATGCACACAGCATCTACATCGCTCTTTGTCACTTCTTCGCCAGCTGCATAAGCACAGGCTTTTTCAGTTTCATTGAGCAATGTGTTAAGGTCATTTCCGACACAAGTAATGAGATATGAAGCAACTCCTTTCGCAAAAGGTTTGCCTCTTTTTTTTGCACCGTTTTCGATAAGCTTCACTATTTCGGCAGGTGTTTTTCTCTCAAGTTTTACCGCATAACCGAACTTATCAAAAAGCTTGACAGCCTTGGTCCACTTCGCTCCTTTAGGCTCATATGCAACAAAAGAAAAAACAAGTGCACAGTCATCGGGATTATCACGCAAAAGCTGTTCAAGCTGCTCAAATCCGTTATCGTCAAGTGTATCAAGCGGAAAATCTTTTACAATAACACACTTTGTTTCCGCCATCATCGGAACAGCTTCCGCGCTCTCATAAATCTCAGAAAGAGTGCTGTTTTTTCCATCAAAAGTATGAAAATTAAAATCCGCAAAAGACTCATCAACAGTCTTTGCAATTATTTTGTCAATATATATCTTTTTAAGGTAGCTTTCTTCGCCGTAAATAACATATGCGCCGACAGGATTCCCCTTCAGCTTTTCTTTTAATGCGGCTTCATTAAGAGTCGGCATAAAAACTATCCTTTCTGTATTTTTTATTCCGTTCTGTTCGCACTGACATACCCTTCTTCAGCGCGGATAAGTATATTACCGCAACCACCGGTTGCAACAGCATTTATTCCGTATTCGGAAAGTTCATTCTGAATAATCAGACCTCTTGTGTTTTCACAATTTATAACCAATAGCTTACAATTATCCGTTTTTATGTTCTGAGGATAATCGTTGCGTGTTATTATCACATCTGCACTTCTGCAATTAACGGGTAACAAAGAAAAATCTGTAATCGGATTGAAACAAATAGCTACCGAAACATCCTCGTTTCTAATATAACAACTATCTGTTCCGTTAGATGTATATTCGAAGTTCAGCGAATCAAAATCATCGCTAAGTCCGTGTGAATCACAACCGCCAAGCAAAAGATTGCTGCCCTGCGGCAATTCATCAAAGCAAATCCGCGAAGGTCGGTAAGTCAGAAGAATGTTGTTAAGATAAGCCGACGAATATTCATCTGCATCGGGAATTATTAATGTATCAATTTTGCCGCCGTATTTTCTGATTTGATCAGAAATTTTTTCGGCACCCGAAAAGACCGTTCCGCCACATCCGACAAGCATATTTTCTCCGTTTTTACACACAAGAACGGCAGTTCCGTTACCAACATCAATAGCAGTTATCCTTGTTTCGCTTTCAATGGTTACAGAAGAAAAAGCAAGACCTGTTATAAGAACCACAGCACAAACGGAACACGTGATTTTAAAAACGTTTTTGCCCGTATATGCAATAAAAACAGACATTGCACAAAGAAGAAAAATACCGCAAATAATCACACGGTGAACATCGCTGTCTGCCCTGAAAGTCAACAAATCAAAATCACCGAATAAACGAGCTATTTTCATCATAGCTGAAGCAAAGAAATCCGTTGAATATGAAAAAACATTCGGAATCGACGGTACAACAGCAGTAACCAAAGCTGCAAGCGCACCGCTGAAAATACATAAACTTGCAATGGGGACAGCGATTAAATTTGATGCAAAAACAGCAAAATTAAATTCATCATAAAGCCCCATTGAAACTGGGAGAGTAAATAACGAAGCAACCATCGGTATGCATATTGCTGTTACCAACGGTTTAAGGATTTCCGCAACCCATCCATTTTCTGTTTTATCGATGTATTCATCGATTTTCGGCTTGATATTCTGCGTAAAAAGAATCAGACCTAATGAAGCAAGTGCTGAAAGCTGTAGGCTTACGGAGCCCATTGCAAACGGATTGAAAACAGCAATCACAGTAAGTGCGAAGCCAAGCGAATTAAGCGAATCCCGCTTTTTCCATATAACATGTGACATAAGATATAGCAACATCATAATGCCCGAACGAATAACGGAATATGTCATTCCAGCAACGAGCATAAATGCAATAACACCAAATGCGGAAATAACACTTGCTATGCTTTCTTTTATCCTGAAAAACTTAAGAATTTCAAGAATAATCATCGCCCAAAGCGAAAGATGAAATCCCGAAACACAAATAATATGAGTCATACCTGAGAGACGAAAGTCGTTCTGTACTGCAGATGAAAGATTGCTTTTATCTCCGATTATCAATGCAGACGTAAGTGCTCCAGGCTCACCTGGAACCGCTTTATTGATTGCATTATTAATCGACCGTCTTATGTCAACAACAGTTTTCATAAACGGTTTTTCAGATTCGGGAATCCGGATTATTTCATATGTGCTGTCACTCGGATAAGCACCGATAAAAACGCCCTTAGCTTTGTTTGAAGCAAGATATTCTTCGCTTGAAGAACCGAGAACATAAAACGTAAATCTGCCGTTAACAACATCGTAAGGTTCGGCATCGGGATGTGACGAGAACACAAGACGTATCTTATGTTCAATAGATTCCCCGTCAATTTTAATTGTTTTCGCATCGTAATAATAATTACCGTATCTTAACTCGGGGTAATCCGTAAGCTGTGCGGATATATCGCAAGTTTTACCGCCATAATCAACCGACGGCTGATAAAAGAAAGTGATTTCGGTAATAAGAAGAACACATGCAATAACACCCGATGCAAAGGCACAAGGTAAAACTCGCTCTTTTCTTGACGAGGGAAAAATCAAGCTGACAATCAGAGCAACAGCATAAACTGCAAGAAAGCCTGCTGTTACCCCGAAATCACTGCTGAATAAAACTGCGATTGTAAAAAACACCGTAAAACCGATTACGGCAAAAGGACGAGGCATAGAACCACCTTTATTTTTCAATAAGAGGAATTACTCCGAGGAATGTAATATCATCTCTTTCAGCGGCATCGCCTTCCGCAAGAACTGCCGCCTTAGCAACAACATTTGCATCAAACTTTGCACAGAGCGCTTCAACAGCTTTAAGTGATTCACCCGTACTGATAACGTCATCAAGAATCACGACACGCTTGCCTCTTATCTGCTCCCCTTCTATTCCATCAAGAATGAGTGTCTGCTCAGCATCAGTAGTTATCGAACGGACACTGACGGAAACGGGATCTTTCATATAAAGCTTTGCCTTTTTACGGATAACAAAATACTTCTTTCCGCTCTGTCTTGCCATTTCATAAGCAAGAGGGATGCTCTTTGCTTCGGGAGTTACGATAAAATCGAACTCAGGAAGTCTTTCAAGAAGCTTTTGTGCCGAATGAACGGTAACCTCGACATCACCGAAAAGAATAAACGCGGCAATATCAAGCTTATCGCTTAAAGGACATCTGAGCAGATCTCTTTCAAGACCTGCGATATCAACTCTGTAATATTCAGACATATCGCAACCTCCTCAACCTGCGGGCCAGGTGAATTCACGGCCGCTCATAAGATGGAAATGAATGTGTTTAACTGTCTGACCCGCGCTGTCGCCGCAATTGTTGACAATTCTGAATCCGTCAAGATTCATTTCCTTAGCAATCTTTGAGGCAACTTCAAAAACGTGAGCGATAAGTGCACTGTTTTTCTCATTAATTTCAGCCGCAGAAGCAATATGCTCTTTAGGAATTATAAGAATATGCACGGGAGCCTGAGGCTCAATATCATTAAATGCAATTACGGTTTCATCCTCATAAACCTTTGATGTGGGGATATCGCCGCTGATTATTTTACAGAAAATACAATCCATAATTACACTTCCTTATCAAATTATTTAAGCATTCCTTTAACTATTTCAGCAACCGCATCCATAGCGCCTGAAATGTTGGAAACATCCTTTGTGCCTGCCATCGCGCTGTCGGGTCTGCCACCGCCTGAGCCGCCTGCAAGCTTTGATACCTCTCTTACGATATTACCTGCGTGTGCGCCCTTTGCAACAGCTGCTTTACCGCAAGCGCAAGCAAAGTTGGCACTTGCACCGTTAACGCCGCAGATAACTGCAACGGCATTATCATTTTCCTTTACCTTATCACACATCGAACGAAGGTCACCGGGATTAACGCCCTCAACAGTTGTTGCAATGAGAGTGATTCCGTCAATTTCAACAGCATTGCTCATAAGATCGCCCGTCTTGAGCTGTGAAAGTTCAGCGCGAAGCTGTTCGATTTCCTTATCCTTAGCCTTGAGTTCAGCCATAATTGAGTTAGCCTTCTTATCAAGTTCGCTGACATTTGCAAGCTTCATCGCAACAGCAGTATTAACAATAAGAGCATTGTTTTTAGCAATATAATCAAGCACTCCGTTACCGGTTACTGCTTCAATTCTACGAACGCCCGCTGCGACAGATGACTCAGAAACAATCTTGAAAAGACCAAGTTTGCCTGTATTATCAACATGTGTACCTCCACAAAGCTCTGTTGAGAAATCACCGGCTTTAACTACACGGACAACATCACCGTATTTTTCGCCGAAAAGAGCCATTGCACCTGCTTTTTTTGCTTCTTCAATGGGCATTTCAGTACTTGTAACAGGCAATGCGGAAAGGATAATTTCATTAACTCTGTTTTCAACAGTTGCAAGTTCTTCAGAAGTGAGAGCAGAGAAATGTGTAAAGTCAAATCTCATTGCGACGTCATTTACGAGCTGACCCGCCTGCTCAACGTGTGAACCGAGTGTGTCACGGAGTGCAGCCTGAAGAAGATGTGCTGCGGTATGATTTCTCATGGCAGCTTCTCTTTCCTTAACATTAATCTGTGCGGAAACAGCATCACCGACAGAAATAGAGTCTCCATCAACAATCTTACCGACGTGAAGAATAATTCCGTCAGGTGTTTTATTTGTTGCAGTAACTTCAAAAACAGCGTTTGCGGTTTTAATAAGACCCCTATCGCCTGCCTGACCGCCGCTTTCACCGTAGAATGTTGTCTTATCAAGTACAACAGCAATATTTGAATCAGCAGAAGCTACATCCGCTCTTTCGCCATCGGCAATAATTGCCTTAACAGTTGCATCACAACTGAAATCAGTATAACCAAGAAATTCTGTTGCTTCAATATCTTTAAGAGAAGCCTGTCCGCCCTTCCAAGCCTCTGCACCTGCATCCTTGCGTGCAGCTCTTGCAGCGGCTCTGCTTTCAGCATAAAGACGCTTGTATTCATCGATATCAACGCTCATGCCTCTTTCCTCAAGAAGCTCTTTGGTGAGGTCAATGGGGAATCCAAAGGTATCCTGAAGCTTGAATGCATCTGCACCGCTGAGCACCTTTGAATCACTGTTTGCAATAATATTTTCAAGAAGGCTGAGACCTGTATCGATTGTTTTGTTAAAGCTTTCTTCTTCAGCCTTGATAACCTTAACGATAAGGTCATGCTTTTCAACAAGGTTGGGATATGCGTTTGCATTTTCTTTGATAACGGTTTCGCAAACATCGGAGAGGAATGTGCCCTGGATACCGAGGAGTCTGCCATGGCGAGCAGCTCTTCTGAGAAGTCTGCGAAGAACATAACCTCTGCCTTCGTTTGAGGGCATTACACCGTCACCGATCATAAAGGTTGTAGAGCGGATATGGTCTGTGATAACACGCAGGGAAATATCGCTCTTATCATCTCTGCCGTACTCAACACCTACAACAGAGGAAATGTGCTTCATAATATTCTGAACTGTATCAACAAGGAACAGGTTGTCTACACCCTGCATTACGCAAGCAAGACGCTCAAGACCCATACCTGTGTCGATGTTGGGATGTTCAAGAGGAGTATAGTTGCCCTTGCCGTCACTTTCAAACTGAGTGAACACAAGGTTCCAAACCTCAACGAAACGGTCGCACTCACAGCCTACTTTACAATCAGGTGAGCCGCAACCCTTCTCAACACC
>JAZNHM010000225.1:0-11461 GCA_045576955.1 Acutalibacteraceae bacterium
ACATCATCAAGAAAATCAGTTATTATTTTATCGATTTTAAAGTTCTGAACAGAGTTTCTGAATGCTTTTTCGTTATTTTCGAGCGTGTTATGCAATACAGCCATAAACTGACCCTCACCCTTGCTTTTGTGAGGATAAAAGCGCCTTGCAAAGACGATATTCTTACATTCGCATCCGTCAAAACTGATTCCGTCAACCGTATTCTTTATAACTTCATCTTTTACGGGAACAAGCTCAAATTCGGGGTGGCTTTTAAGAAAACTGTCAACTGTCATTTCGTTTTCTTCAAGCGAGAATGTGCAGGTTGCGTAAATGATATAACCGCCGTTTTTAACAAGAACAGATGCATTTTCGAGGATTTCCGCTTGCCTTTCGGAGCATTTATTAACGTTTTCAATGCTCCATTCGTCAATGGCGATCTCTTCTTTTCGAAACATACCTTCACCGGAACAAGGTGCATCGCACATAACAAGGTCAAATGTTTTCGGGAACATCCTTGCAAGCTTTGAGGTGTCCATGCAAGTTGTGATGCAGTTGCGAAGTCCGAGACGTTCAATATTGCCAGTGAGAATTTTGCACCGTGACGGAACAATTTCGTTTGAAACAAGAATCCCGTTTTCTCCAAGCTTGTTTTTCAGCTGTGTGCTTTTGCCGCCGGGTGCGGCGCACATATCAAGAATTTTCCATTCTGGGTCAATATCGATGCATTCCGCAGGTGCCATAGCACCGGGTTCCTGAACATAAATCATACCTGCGTGGTGATAAGGATGATTTCCGATTTTGTCATATTCAAGATAATAACCGTTTTCTACATACGGAATCTTTTCCTTTGAAAAGATATTTATTTTTTCGAAATCTTCAATTGAAATTTTATCCGTATTGACTCTGAATGCACGCACGGGTGAACTGTTCAGAGCATTGATATAATCATTGTATTCCGATCCGAGAAGTTTTTTCATTCTTTCGGAATATTCAATAGGAAGTTCTTTCATTCGTTTTCTCCGTCAATGTTCATTTCAGCATAGAGCATACACATACCGACAGCGGTTATGGCGGCAGTTTCTGTTCTGAGGATACGCTTTCCGAGCGATACGGTTATTCCGCCCGATTCGGTTGCAGAATCGATTTCGTTAAGTTCAAAACCGCCCTCGGGGCCGATTAAGATTCCGACGGACATACCGCTTTTAATTTTTGCAAGAGCATTTTTGGTTGATTCCATGCCGTCTTTACATTCATACGGAACCATAAATATATCAAGCTCAGAAGCCTTTGCAAGCGCCTGTTTATATGTCATAACATTATGTACTTCGGGGATGGATGTTCGTTTGCTCTGCTTTGCGGCGCTTTCCGCAATTGCCTGCCAACGCTCTGTTTTGCTTTTCTTTTTCTTATCATCAAGCTTAACAACGCATCTGTTCATCTCAACAGGAATTATACCTTCAACGCCAAGTTCAACAGCTTTCTGAATTATCAGTTCCATTTTGTCGCTTTTGGGAAGTCCCTGAAAAAGATATATTTTTATGGGCAGGCTTGTATCCTGAAATCTTTCTTCGATTATTTCAGCAATAACACATTCGCCCTCAAAGCTTTCGATTCGGCAGAGATTGCTGACGTTATTTTCGCTCACGAGGAATTCATCGCCGATTTTCATTCGGAGAACGTTTTTTATGTGGTTATAGTCCGCACCGCTTATCAAATACCGATTGTTATGTCTGTTACCTTCTTCAATAAAAAAATTAAACATATTTCAACACCGTCTTTCACGGGATATTATAGCAAAGAATTCGTTAGTTAGCAATAAAAATCCGACAGTTTTTGATACTGTCGGATTATAATCAATTATTTAACAGTTTATCAAGTCTTGCCATTGTTTCATTGTCGGGTGAGGGAATATCCTTGAACGGAAAATCAATTCCCATTTTATCGTATTTAACCTGACAGATTTTTTTGAATGCAAGAAGCTCGGTTTTATCAATGCAGGAGTATTTATTCTTGATTTCTTTTAATTTCAGGATATTTTCTTCGTTATCGTTGAGAGTCGGAATAATAACCTGCCTGAGCGTTACGGGAATACTTTGAGAATCGAGATATTCAAGAAATTCCATAACCCTTACAAGCTCACAGCCGACGTGATTATTATATTGCTCTGCATCCGTGTATTTGAAATCAAGCAAAACTCGGTCTGTAACTTTCAAAAGCTCTTTGACTTTATCATTAAGAATATATCCTGATGTATCAATACAGGTGTTTATTCCTTCTGTATGACAAAACTCGAAGAGTTCTTTGACGAATTCCGGTTGGCACAGAGGCTCACCGCCCGAAACGGTGATTCCGCCTTCCTTGCCGAAATATTCCTTATATCTGACCGCTTTATCAACGATTTCGCGGGGTGAATATTCTGTTCCGATACCGAATTCCCAGGTGTCGGGATTATGACAGCATCCGCATCTGAGTGGACACCCCTGCATAAACACAACAAAACGTATTCCCGGCCCGTCAAGAGCGCCGAGGCTCTGAAATGAATGGATTCTTCCGTTCATAATTACATTGCCTCGTGGAATGTTCTGCTGATAACTTCTCTCTGCTGCTCTCTTGAAAGCTTGTTGAAGTTAACAGCATAGCCTGAAACGCGGATTGTGAGGTTGGGGTATGCCTCAGGGTCTTCATATGCCTTCATAAGAGTTTCACGGTTGAGAACGTTAACGTTAATGTGGTGTGCTTTCTTTGCAAAATAACCGTCAAGAATTGAAACAAGATTGCCGATTCTTTCATCGTCATTTCTTCCAAGTGCTTCGGGAGTGATAGAGAATGTGTTTGAAACGCCGTCACGGCAGTCATCATAGCTGATTTTTGCAACTGAGTTAAGCGAGGCAAGAGCACCGTTTTCCTCTCTGTTATGCATGGGATTTGCACCGGGTGCAAAGGGAGCAGATGCTTTTCTTCCGTCAGGAGTTGCACCTGTATTCTTGCCGTACATAACGTTAGAAGTGATTGTGAGAACGGAGAGTGTGTGCTCTGCATTTCTGTAAGCGGGAGTTTTGCGAAGCTCGGTAATCATACGGTGCGCCATATCTTTTGCAATAAGGTCAACTCTGTCGTCATCGTTACCGTATTTGGGGAAGTCGCCCTGAGTGTCGAAATCAACGATGAAACCGCTTTCGTTCTTAATGGGTTTTACATTTGCAAACTTAATTGCGCTGAGTGAATCGGCAACAACGGAAAGACCTGCAATGCCGAACGCCATGAATCTGCCGACATTTGTGTCGTGAAGAGCCATCTGAGTCTTTTCGTATGCATATTTATCGTGCATATAGTGGATGATGTTCATTGTGTTAACATAAAGGTTGCTCATCCAGCTGATATATACTTCGAAACGCTTCATAACCTCGTCATAATCAAGTTTTTCGCCATCCATTACGGGCATCTGAGGACCGATATGGATTCCGCTTGTTGTATCAAAACCGCCGTTGATAGCGATAAGAAGAAGCTTTGCAAGGTTGCATCTTGCGCCAAAGAACTGCATCTGCTTGCCTACTTTCATTGCGGAAACGCAGCAGGCAATTGCATAGTCATCACCGTAGATGGGACGCATGATATCATCGTTTTCATACTGAATCGAATCTGTATCCGCAGAAACTTTTGCACAGAATTTCTTGAAGTTTTCGGGAAGTGAGTTAGACCAGAGAACGGTGAGGTTGGGTTCGGGTGATGAACCGAGGGTGTAGAGAGTATTAAGAACACGAAAACTGCTCTTTGTAACAAGAGTTCTGCCGTCTTCACCCATACCGCCGACTGCTTCTGTAATCCACATCGGATCGCCGCCGAAAAGTTCGTTATATTCGGGAGTACGGAGATGGCGTGCAACTCTGAGCTTCATAACGAAATCGTCGAAAAGCTCCTGAGCACCTTCTTCGGTAAGGATGCCGTTTTCAATATCTCTTTCAATGTAAATATCAAAGAACGAGCTAACTCTGCCGAGTGACATTGCTGCGCCGTTCTGTTCTTTGATTGCGGCGAGATATGCAAAATATGTCCATTGAATTGCTTCTCTTGCGTTTCCTGCGGGCTGGCTGATATCAAAGCCGTACATTGCAGCCATTTCTTTCATATAGCCGAGGAATGCAATCTGCTGGAAAAGCTCTTCGTCAAGACGAATCATTTCTGTGTTGAATGTGCCGTTTGCAAGCTCTTTCTTATCTTTTTTCTTTTCTTCAATGAGCTTGTCTACACCGTAAAGAGCTACTCTGCGGTAGTCACCGATGATTCGACCTCTGCCGTAAGCATCGGGCAGACCTGTGATAACGTGGCACTTTCTTGCCTGACGCATTTCGTCTGTATATGCACGGAAAACACCGTCGTTATGAGTTGTTCTGAATTTAAATTCTTCTTCAACTTTTCTGCCGAGCTTGTAGCCGTAAGCTTCACAAGCCTGACGAACCATTCTCATACCGCCGAAGGGGTTAACGCCTCTTTTAAGCGGTCTGTTAGTCTGAATACCGACAATGATTTCATTTTCCTTATCAATATATCCGGGTGAATAACTTGTCAGAGAGGAAACTGTTGCGGTGTCGATATCAAGAACTCCGCCGAACTGACGCTCGAGAGCGAAAAGTGACTGAAGCTTTTTGTTGATGCCTTCGGTGCGTGCGGTAGCCTTTGCAAGGAATTCATCGTTTCCGCAGTATTCTTTGTAGTTCTGCTGAATGAAATCGCGTACGTTGATTTCATCCTGCCATACACCTGCTTTAAATCCGTTCCAGTTGTTGTGTTTCATAGCTTTTTTCCTCCTTGTTTTGCTGATTTACCTATATAAACAAAAATGGGCAAATCAGTCTTAAAAATTAAAACTGAATCGCCCAGACGGTCGGCAGTTATTTTATTTGCATTCCCTTGCGGTGACCCGCATAATCCGTCAGTTATGCAAACACTTTCTTTTGGAATTTAATTATACAATATGTTCTTAATTTTGTCAATTTTAATACTAAATAAAGTGTAAGTTTTCTTTTTGGCTTGATATGTGCAGATTGTATAATTGACATTACATTTATATATTGTATAATCAAACCGAGGTGATGTTAATGAACAACAGAGAATGGTTCAAAAATGCAGGCTACGGCATGATGGCGCATTGGGGTCTGTATTCTCTACTCGGAGGTGAATGGAAAGGCAGAAGAGTCCGCGATTACGCTGAATGGATTCAGAGCAATATGCCGATTCCGAATGCAGAGTATTCAAAACTTGCCGATATATTCAATCCGATTTATTTTAATGCAGACGAATGGATAAAGCTTGCAAAAGACTGCGGAATGAAATATTTCGTTTTCACTTCCAAGCATCACGACGGCTTTGCGATGTTCAAGTCAAAGGCAGACCCGTTCAACATTGTTGATGCAACTCCGTTCGGAAGAGATGTTGTTGCGGAGCTTGGAGAAGCATGTTACAAACACGGACTGAAATTCGGGCTTTATTATTCACAAGAACTAGATTGGCACCATCCTCACGGCGGAGGCTATGATAATTTTGCGGGATGCTCGGGCACTTCGTGGGATAATAACTGGGATTTCCCTTACAGAAGCAATAAAGATTTTAAAATTTGCTTTGAAGAAAAAATCAAACCTCAGGTCAAGGAAATTCTGACTCAGTACGGAGATTTATGCCTTATCTGGTTTGATGTTCCTCACACAATAACAAAAGAACAAAGCCTTGAGCTGAACTCGCTTGTCAAGCATTATCAGCCCGATTGCCTTATAAACTCACGAATCGGCAACGGTGCATATGACTACGTATCTCTCGGTGATAATGAATATCCGACTGAATTCAAAGTTGATAAAAATTCCGACCCGAACAGCCTTGACGGTTTTAAATATTCACCCTACGGTCTTTATGAAACGGCGGGAACGCTCAACAGCTCATGGGGATACAAATATTATGACCAGAACTGGGTTACGGCTGAAGAGATTGTTGAACGAAGAAAAAGACTGAATTCACTTGGTGTTAATTATCTTCTGAATATCGGACCCGACGGTCTTGGCAGAATTCCTTCGTTTTCCGTTGAAGCATTGAGAAAAGCTTCGGAATTATATAAGTAAAATCAGCAATAATATTTAAATGTTTTGTTTCATATAATAATTCTGAATTAATTACGAAAGGCTGTTCTGATGCTTAAAATTAATGAACTTTTTGATTTATCTCACTCAATGGCAGGGGAGTATCTTTCCGGATTTGAATATCCTTGGGATGCTCTTTCGAGAATAAAAAACTTAATTCTTGAACTCGGCAAAAAATTAAATAATGATGAGTACAATGAGATTTCACCCGATATCTGGGTTCATAAAACGGCTGTTGTTGCTCCGACAGCGTTCATAGGTTCTCCCTGCATTATCGGTGCAGGAACGGAAATACGCCATTGCGCTTTTATCAGAGGCTCAGCGCTTGTTGGCGAAAACTGTGTTATCGGAAACTCTGTTGAACTAAAGAACGTTATTCTGTTTGATGAAGTTCAGGTTCCGCATTATAACTATGTCGGCGACAGCATACTCGGATATAAAGCACATATGGGTGCGGGGTCGATAACCTCGAACGTAAAGTCTGACAAGTCGCTTGTTACCGTCAATGACAGCGGTGAAAAGATTGAAACGGGTCTTAAGAAATTCGGCGCAATTCTCGGCGATTGTGTTGAAGTCGGTTGCAATACCGTTCTTAACCCCGGAACGCTTATAGGCAGAAATTCAAATATTTATCCTCTTTCGTGTGTACGCGGTGTTGTTCCGCCTGAGAGTATTTATAAAACAGGTGGTATAATCATAAATAAAGAAAACAGATAAGGGGATTTTATGGGCAGATATTTCGGTACAGACGGCTTTCGCGGTGAAGCAAACGTTACTCTGACAGCAGACCATGCGTATAAGGTCGGCAGATTTCTCGGTTGGTATTATAACGAATTGAAAAGGCGTTCGGGGTCTGATGAGCCTGCAAAGTTCGTTATCGGAAAAGACACAAGACGTTCAAGCTATATGTTTGAATATACTCTTGTTGCCGGTCTGACCGCTTCGGGTGCGGATGCATATATGCTTCACGTAACTACAACGCCTTCCGTCGCTTATATTACTAAAATCGACGGATTTGACTGTGGAATAATGATTTCGGCAAGCCACAATCCGTTTTATGACAACGGAATCAAGCTTATTAACCGTGACGGTGAAAAGCTGGACGATGAAACAACGGGATATATTGAAGATTATATTGACGGAAATCTGAAAATTTTCGGATGTGAACAAAACGAAATACCCTTTGCCCAAAAAGATAAAATAGGAAGAACGGTTGATTATATATCAGGTCGAAACAGATATATCGGTTATCTGATTTCGCTCGGGTTATATTCATTCAGAGGTTTGAAAATCGGACTTGACTGTGCAAACGGAAGCTCGTGGAATATTGCTAAAGCTGTTTTTGATGCTCTCGGAGCAAAAACCTATGTTATAAATGCTGAACCGAACGGCTTGAATATCAACAAAAATGCAGGCTCTACTCATATTGAAGTTCTTGCAAAATTTGTTGTTGAAAACGGACTCGACGTCGGTTTTGCATATGACGGCGATGCAGACAGATGCCTCTGCATTGATGAAAAAGGCAATGTTGTTACGGGAGACCACATTCTTTATATCTGTGCAAAATATATGAAAGAAAACGGCAAGCTGACCAATAACACTGTTGTGACAACCGTTATGTCAAATTTCGGTCTTTATAAAGCATTCGATGAGCTTGGTATTGATTATGCAAAAACTGCTGTCGGTGACAGATATGTTTATGAGTATATGATGAAAAACAAAAACAGACTTGGTGGTGAACAGTCGGGTCATATAATTTTTTCAAAATTCGCAACAACGGGTGACGGAATCTTAACCAGTCTTAAAGTGATGGAAGTTATGATGGATAAAAAGTTACCGCTGAGTAAACTCTGCGAAGGCTTTGATTTTTATCCGCAAGTGCTGGAGAATGTCAGAGTGAGCGATAAATCTGCCGTTAAATCGGATGCAGATGTTCAGTCAGCGGTAAAAAATGCCGAATCTGCTCTTGGAGACTCAGGCAGAATTCTTGTCAGAGAATCAGGCACGGAGCCTGTAATCAGAGTTATGGCTGAAGCTCCGTCGGAAGAGATTTGCAGAAAACACGTTGACAGCGTTGTGAAAGTAATCAGAGAAAAGGGTTATACAATATAAAAAAGAGCAGAGTCAATCCGACTCTGCTCTTTCTGCATTTGATTTATTTTACGGGGCAATGATTGGTTGCAACAATGTTTATTCCCGTTCCGAGAATGTTTTCAACAAGTATATCTCCGATCGCAACAGGAGCTTTTGCTTCCGCTTCGTTGATAACTGCCATACATTCCATTATTTTGTCCTTGGGAAGTGCACCTGCAGATTTACAGGGCACAACGTTATAAATTCCTCCGTTTACTTTAACGGTTGTTGCAAGGCTTCTGACGGGATTGGTGATTTCCGTTCTTGCATAAGCATCGCCTCTTTTGCATGTGTTACCGGTTACGGAAAGAATTTCGCCGTTGTCAGCAATCTCAACAGTAACACCGCAGCCCATGGGGCAGGCTACACAAATAATATTTTTCTGCATTAATCACACCTCCACCGAAATTTCGATTACTCCGCCTTCGGCAAAGTTTTTGAGCATATCGTTTTTGATAAGCACATCTTCCATTTCACCGGGTGCAAGGCGGGGTCTCTTGCGGCTGATAATTTCTTCACCGTTATATTTTGCAACAATTTTTGCATTTTTATAAACCTGACCGACTCTGAAATAAAGCTTTACATCGCCTTCATTCTTGATATTAACCTTCTGAGGAACAATATAACGAACTCCGTTGATGCCTTTTGTTGTAACATATTCAGCATCCTCTGTTTTGCCGAGAACATATCTTGCAGCGCCTTCGCCGGCAGTCTGGCTTTCAAGAGTAACATAGTCAACAAGGTCGTGAACGTGAAGAACGTTACCGCAAGCAAAAACACCCTTGTGAGAAGTTTCTCTGTATTCATCGACAACCGCGCCGCTTGTTACGGGGTCAAGGTCAATGCCGACGGCACGGGTAAGTTCATTTTCAGGGATAAGACCGACCGAAAGAAGAAGGGTATCGCATTCGATGAATCTTTCGCTTCCGGGGATGGGTCTGCGGTTTTCGTCAACGTCAGCGATTGTTACTCCTTCAACTCTTTCCTTGCCATGAATATCAATAACGGTACAACTGAGGTGAAGGGGAATATCAAAATCATCAAGGCACTGAACGATGTTACGGGTAAGACCGCTTGAGTAGGGCATGAGTTCGCAAACGCATTTTACTTCTGCGCCTTCGAGGGTCATACGGCGAGCCATAATAAGACCGATATCGCCCGAGCCGAGAATTACAACTTTTTTACCGGGCATATAACCGTCAATGTTGACATATTTCTGTGCTGTACCCGCACTCATAACACCCGATGCTCTTGTGCCCGCAATGTTGAGAGCGCCTCTGGGTCTTTCGCGGCAGCCCATTGCAAGAATGATTGCTTTTGCCTGAATTTCAAGCAGACCGTCACCCTTATTGATTGCATAAACAACATTGTTTTCGGTAATTTCAAGAGCCATTGTATCGGTCTTGTACTCAATTTTCTGCTCGTCAACAAGCTGAATGAATCTGTCGGCATATTCGGGGCCTGAAAGTTCTTCCCCGAAATAATGAAGACCGAAGCCCGTGTGAATGCACTGCTCGAGAATGCCGCCGAGTGTCTCAGCTCTTTCGAGAATAAGTATGCTGTCAACACCGCATTCTTTAGCTTTGAGTGCCGCAGCCATTCCGGCGGGACCGCCGCCGATAACAACTATATCATAATTAAGCATAATCTCCGCCTCCTCACTTTGTTCTTTCGTAAAGAATTTTTGAATTGCCACCGAATTTGGTGATTTCGTTGATTTCAACGCCGAGTTCACGTGCAAGAAGTTCAACAACCTTTGAACCGCAGAAACCGCCCTGACATCTGCCCATACCTGCTCTTGTTCTTCTCTTAACACCGTCAACATCTCTTGCACCTGCAGGAGCGTTGATTGCATCAAGAATTTCGCCTTCGGTGATCGTTTCGCAGCGGCAGATGATTCTGCCGTATGCAGGGTTCTTTTCGATAAGAGCCTTGCGTTCTTCGTTTGACATTTGTCTGAAACGGACGGGCTCAACTCTGATTGGATTGAAATCCGCTTTTTCTTCGGCAGAAACTGCTTTAAGAATGATATCTTTTACGTAAAGTGCGATTGCGGGAGCGGATGAAAGTCCGGGTGATTCAATTCCTGCAACGTTGATGAATTGTGTGTTCTTTTCGCTGGGTTCGATGATGAAATCATTTCTGTCGCAATGAGCTCTGAGGCCTGCAAATGAAGTGATGACTTCTCTTGGGGTGAGGCAGGGGACGGACTTCTTTGCAATTGTAAGAACGTCGCCAAGAGTGTCAGCGGATGTAGCAACGTCATTTTTATCGTCAATGTCGATTGCGCTGGGTCCGAGAAGGAGGTTTCCGTCAACGGTAGGTGTTACGAGAATACCTTTACCCATTTTAGAAGGACACTGGAAAATAGTGTGGTTTGCAAGGTGACCGACTGATTTGTCACAAAGCATATATTCACCCTTACGGGGTGTTGTATGAATGGAGGTGTCACCGATGAGGGCGGCAATTTCGTCGCAGTATACGCCTGCAGCGTTGATAACATATTTAGCGTTAATTTCTTTTTCGCCGTCTGAAAGAGCGAATTCTCCGTTATTGAAATCAATCTTTCTGACTTCAAAATTGCGGATAAAATCCGTTCCGTTAACAACGGCATTTTCTGCGGCGGCAATTGTGAGTTCATAAGGGCAAACAATGCCTGCAGAGGGTGCCCAGAGAGCGGCTTTTGCTTCGTCGCTGATGTAAGGCTCTGCTTCTTTGAGCTTTTCTTTGTCGTAGATTTCAAGACCGGGAACGCCGTTTGCATTTCCTCTTTCGAGAAGTTCACCGAGAGTTTCAACTTCTTCATCAGAAAAAGCAACAACGAGTGAACCTACAGGCTTAAAAGGAACACCGAGAATTTTGCAAAGTTCAGGCATGAGTTCGGTGCCTTTAACATTAAGTTTTGCTTTTAATGAGCCGGGTTTTGCATCAAAGCCTGCGTGTACGATTGCGCTGTTAGCTTTTGAAGTGCCCATTGCCATGTCGTTGCATCTTTCAACGAGAGCAATTTTAAGGTTGTAGCGGCTGAGTTCACGTGCAATGAGTGAACCGATAACGCCTGCGCCTACAACGGCAACATCATAGTTCATTGATAAAACCTCCATAAGTTTTAATTTCCGCAAATTATTATATCACAACCAAAACCGAGAAACAACTGTTTTTATATTCAAAATATGATATTTTTATGTTTTTTTGTAACATTTCGATTTGGAAAATATAAT
>JAZNHM010000226.1:0-3712 GCA_045576955.1 Acutalibacteraceae bacterium
GCTTTAACATCAGCAGCAAAGAACAGCAGATCAATGAGGAAATCCGTGATAAAGAAATAAGAGTTATTTCAAATGACGGCGAGCAGCTCGGCATTATGTCGGCATCAGAAGCTCTCAAACTTGCCGAAAGCAAGAATCTTGACCTCGTTAAGATTGCTCCCGCGGCAAAACCGCCCGTATGTAAGATTATGGACTACGGTAAGTTCCGATTTGAAAAGGCAAAGAAAGAGAAAGAAGCAAAGAAGAACCAGAAGATTATCGAAATTAAAGAAATCAGACTTTCTCTCAATATCGACACCCACGATTTTGAAACCAAAATCAACCACGCCCGCAAGTTTATTGCTTCAGGCAACAAGGTTAAGGTTTCCATCCGCTTCAGAGGACGTGAGATGGCTCACAGCGATCTCGGTTTGTCAACAATGCAGCGTTGCGCAGAAGCTATGGCTGACTGTGCAAGTGTCGAAAAGCCTGCTAAGCTTGAAGGCAGACAGATGCTGATGTTCCTGGCTCCGAAAAGCGCAAAATAATAAAGGTTTATAATATTAAGGAGGAAATATAATTATGCCTAAGATTAAGACTCACAGCGGCGCAAAAAAGCGCTTCAAGATTTCAAAGGGCGGTAAGCCCATGCGCGCCCACGCTTACAAGTCACACATTCTCAACAAGAAGAACACAAAGCGCAAGAGAAACCTTCGCAAAACAACTGTTGCTGACGTAACAAATTGCAAGCAGATCAAGCGTCTTGTTCCCTATAAATAATTCTTGTAATTCAACTATCAGATAATAACGGAGGATATAAAAAATGGCTCGTATTAAAGGCGCACTTATGACGCGCAAGAGAAGAAATAAAGTACTCAAGATGGCTAAGGGCTACTACGGCTCAAAGAGCACACTTTTCAAGACAGCTAAGCAGGCTGTTATGAAGAGCGGTAACTATGCTTACATCGGCAGAAAGCAGAAGAAGCGTGATTTCCGCCGTCTTTGGATTTCACGTATCTCAGCAGCTTGCAAGATGAACGGCATGAACTACTCAACATTCATCAACGGTCTCAAGAAGGCAGACATCAATCTCAACAGAAAGATGCTTGCTGAAATCGCTGTTGCAGATCCCGCAGCATTCACTGCTCTTACCGAAAAGGCAAAGGCAGCTCTCAACTAATCATAGTATTCATTTATCAGAGATGTGGCATTCCGTTACATCTCTGATTTTGTGCTTTTTATATAATATATAAGGTATCAAATATTTAAACAATATAGTGAGTGTGTTATGGAAAAAATAACCGCAAGAACCAATGACAAAATAAAATATGCCGTCCGTCTTGGAGAAAGCGCTTCGCTGCGAAAAGAGGCGGGGGAATTTTTTCTCGAAGGCGCACGGCTCTGCTCCGATGCCGTTCAGACGGGCATCGAAATAAAGCAGGCGTTCTTCACTTCCAAAGCTCTGTGGAAATATTCCGACTATGTTGATGGCATTATCGCCCGAAGCGGCATATGCTATGAAATAAGTGCAGAAGTTTCTCAAAAGCTTTCCGATACCGAAAATCCGCAGGGTGTTTTCTGCATCTGCAAAATGAAATCCGATGCTGAAAAAATTGCCCTTGACCCTGACGGCAAATATCTTGCCCTCGAAAATCTTCAGGACCCATCTAATCTCGGTGCCGTATGCCGAAGTGCCGAAGCGCTCGGCCTTGACGGACTGATTGTCAGCGGCGGATGCGATGTTTATAATCCGAAGGCGCTGCGAGCTTCAATGGGCTCACTCCTGAGAATGAATGTCATTCAGCCGGAGAATCTCTGCGAGCTTCTCGAAAAAGCGAATTCTTCGGAAATGAAAACGCTTGCATCTGTTCCAAAAAACACAGCGGCGGACATAAGAACTGTTCCGATGGACGGAGGAGTTATCTGCTGTGTGGGCAACGAAGGCTCGGGTCTTTCAAAAGAAGTTATCGAAAAATGCTCCGTTCAGGTCACAATCCCGATGAGCGGCAGGGCGGAATCCTTCAATGCATCCGCAGCGGCGGCAATCCTTGCTTGGGAGCTGAAAAGATGACGGATAACAAAAAATACTGGGTCTGGCTCTCTCTTGCACTTGGCCCGGCAACAAGAAACGATGCAATTCTTTCTGCTTTCCCCGACCCCGAAAAGCTTTACCTCTCTTCTGAAACAGAGAGATTGATTACGGGTGTTTTCACAAAGCGTCAGCTTGAAAAAATCGGCAAAACAAAGCTTGAGGATGCGGAAAAGATAGTTGCAACGTGTAAGAAATACGGTTGGCAAATCGTAACCCCCGATGATAAAATCTATCCCGCAGGTCTGCGTAAGCTTGCTGATATGCCCGTTGTACTCTATGTTGACGGCGACATAAGCTGCCTGCGCGGCAAGGTTGTAATCGCAGTTGTCGGAACACGTAAGCCGTGCGGTGAAAGCGTTGCGATTGCACGCAGAATCAGTTCCGACCTTTCAAAGGCCGGTGCAGTTGTTGTCAGTGGCGGCGCACTCGGAATAGATAGCGCGGCACACGAAGCTGCAATCGAATCCGGCGGAAAAACGGTCTGTGTACTTGGCTGCGGACTTGGCTCCGATTATCTGAAAGATAACGAGCCCCTTCGCAGAGAAGTAAGAGCAAACGGGGCGCTTGTAACGGAATATCCGCCTATGACTAATGCTTCAAGAGCAACTTTCCCCGTCAGAAACAGAATTATTTCGGGCATGAGCCACGGAGTGCTTGTTGTTGAAGCGGGAGAAAAGAGCGGTTCGCTGATAACGGCAAGCCGTGCCTCCGAGCAGGGAAGGGATGTCTTTGCAATTCCGGGCAGCATCCTCACAACGGCATACAATGGCGCAAACGCCCTCATCAGAGACGGTGCAAAATCGGTATCCGGTGCAAAAGATATTCTTGCTTCTTATGCGGTTATGTATCCCGACAGACTTGATCTTGATGCAATCAGTAACGAACCTGTTGAAATTAAACTGATCGTGAGAGAAGTTAAACCTAAACCTGCTGAAAAGAGAAGCGTTACAGGCCTTGACCCTGATTGCACGGCGGTCTACAATCTTTTCGGTGAAGATTCGCTTCACCCCGATGATATCTGTGCGATGAGCGGACTCCCTCTTTCAAGAGTGATAACCGCACTTATGAATCTGCAGATTATCGGATATCTTGAATCCGACGGCGGCAAAAATTACAGAATAAAATAAACTTTAATATATATTTGATAGGGAGAAAAAAACCAATGTCCAAGCTTATTATTGTTGAGTCCCCCGCAAAAGCAAACACAATCAAAAAATATCTTGGCAAAGACTATGAGGTTATCGCATCGAAAGGTCACGTAAGAGACCTTCCTGCAGCAAAGCTCAGCGTTGATGTCAAGAACAATTTTGCTCCGAAATATGCACTCATCAAAGGAAAGGAAAAGCTTGTCAAAGAGCTTAAAACTATGGTTGATGAGAGCGAAGCAGTTTATCTCGCAGCCGACCCTGACCGCGAAGGAGAAGCAATTTCGTGGCATCTTGCAACCGTTCTCGGTCTTGACCTCAACAAGGAAAACCGCGTAACATTCAACGAAATAACAAAGACCGGTATTGCAAACGGTATGGCAAATCCCAAAAGAGTCAATCTTGACCTCGTCAATGCTCAGCAGGCAAGAAGAATTCTCGACCGCCTTGTAGGCTACAGACTCAGCCCCTTTGTTTCGCAGAAAATCAGAAGAGG
>JAZNHM010000227.1:0-2688 GCA_045576955.1 Acutalibacteraceae bacterium
CATTAAGTTCGGATTTCTCCAATGTGGTGGAAGAGGGTGGATTCGAACCACCGAAGTCGTTGACGGCAGATTTACAGTCTGCTCCCTTTGGCCGCTCGGGAACTCTTCCATATTAAATTGGAGCTGGTGGACGGACTCGAAACCCCGACCTGCTGAATACAAATAAACTGATCTACCAACTGAGCTACACCAGCATTTTTGCTGTGTTCCGTAGAACGCTCGATTAATATATCATAAAAAATCGGGGAAGTCAAGTCTTTTTTGCAAATTTTTTTATTTTTTTTAATGTCAATCATTTTTGTGAAAATCTTGACTTGTATATCAGTAATGTGATAATATTAAAACATTATGAATATGGGATTGATATCTTTGGATTTCAAAAAAATTACCTTTATGTATGCAATTGCGCTCGCTGTAGTTGCATTCGTAACACTGCAGTCCGTTTTCTTTATTGTTAAATCGTGGAAACACGCCAAAGAACTCGGAATCAAAAAGGAAACACTCAAGAACACAGTTGTTTCCAGCATCCTTTTCACGGTTGCACCCGCAATTTCAATTCTTGCAACAGTTATTGTTCTTGCAAATGCCCTCGGTATTGTTCTTCCCTGGATAAGACTTACCGTTATCGGTAACCTTGCTTATGAAACAACAGCCGCACAGACCGCTGTTGAAGCAATGGGCGGAACGCTTACAAGCTCAATTGCAGATTACAAGCAGTTTTCAACTGTTGCCTGGGCAATGACAATCGGCAGCGTTGCTCCGCTTCTTATGCTTCCCTTCGTTTGCAAGAAGCTTCAGAACAAGATCGGCAAAGCTGTTAACAAAAACGAAAGTTCAGCAAAGCTTGGCGATGCTATCTCCGCTGCTGCATTTATAGGTATTATCTCTGCTTTCATCGCAAGAGCAATCGCAGGCACAACATCAGACGGTGTCGGCAACGCAGGTTTTATGTCAATTGCAGTTCTCATTGTAGCTATTGTTGCAATGGTTATCCTCGAAGCAATCTGCAAAAAGTGGAATCTCGAAAAGCTCCGCCCATTCACAATGCCCATTGCAATGTTCGTCGGTATGGGTGCGGCTATGCTCTTCGAAGCGGTTCTTCCCGAAAATATCGTTAACTTCGTCTGGAGATAAGAGAAAGGAGAGAATGAATTATGCAGAAAACATATTTTGACAAAGTTCACAGATGGGGCATCCTCTGGAACATCGGCGCATTGCTCATGCTCCTTTCAATCCCCGTTGCAATTTCGGTTTATTATGATGCATGGCCTGAACTGAGCGTTCTCTGGTCAGTTCTCAGTAAGCTTATGCTTCTCTATTGGGTAACTGCTGTTATTGAGGTTATCACATATGTTCCTATGCTCGGCGCAGGCGGAACTTACCTCAGCTTCGTTACCGGTAACATCACAAACCTCAAGCTTCCCGTTGGCCTTGCAGCTATGGAAAATGCAAAGGTTCGTGCAAACACGGAAGAAGGCGAAGTAATTTCAACAATCGCTATCGGTGTTTCTTCAATCACAACAACAGTTATCATTGCTGTCGGCGTTCTTGCCTTTTCACCCGTTCTTCCCCTCATCACAGCGGAAGGCTCAGCATTCAAGCCCGCATTTGAATGGGTTCTTCCCGCACTCTTCGGTGCACTCGGCGCAAGCTACTTTGCAAAGCATTGGAAGCTCGTTCCTCTGCCCGTAATCGTCGGCGTTATCGTACTTATTTTCTCACCCACAATGGGTGTCGGCACTCTTATGTTCGTAACAATCGTTGCGGCTGTTGCCGGTGCGTTTGCTCTTTATAAGGCAAAAAAATTATAATCTCAATTGCCATTCTGAGATCGGCGAAAAAACTCGCTTAGGCTCGGAATGGCAAGCTTTTTATATGATGTTTATAAAAAGAACGGTATTTTTTTATTTGTTGTGCAAATTTACACTTGATATCAGGTAAAATTTAGGTTAATATATTAAAGGTTTAAAATATCATCTCTCTTGAAAGGAGAAATTCAAAATGATTAACTATTCACGCGAAGTACAGGAAATGTGCTGCGTAGCCAAGGGCCCCAACCATGGTCCCGCACCCATCCCCGAAGAAGGCAAGTGGGTTAAGGCTTACGAAATCAAGGATATTTCCGCTTTCACACACGGTGTTGGCTGGTGTGCACCCCAGCAGGGCGCTTGCAAGCTTTCACTCAACGTTAAAAACGGTATCATCGAAGAGGCTCTTGTTGAAACAATCGGTTGCTCCGGTATGACTCACTCAGCTGCTATGGCTGCTGAAATTCTCCCCGGCAAGACAATCCTTGAAGCTCTCAACACAGACCTTGTTTGCGATGCTATCAACACAGCTATGAGAGAACTCTTCCTCCAGATTGTTTACGGACGTTCACAGTCTGCTTTCTCGGATGACGGTCTTTCAGTCGGCGCAGGCCTTGAAGACCTTGGTAAGGGACTTCGTTCACAGGTCGGCACAATGTACGGCACAAAGGTTAAGGGCGTTCGTTATCTTGAAATGGCTGAAGGCTATGTTACAAGACTTGCTCTTGATGATGACAACCAGGTTATCGGCTATGAATTCGTTTCACTCGGCAAGATGACCGACTTCATCAAGAAGGGCGACACACCCAACGATGCATACAATAAGGCAATCGGCACTTACGGCAGATTCGCAGATGCTGCTAAGTACATCGATCCCAGA
>JAZNHM010000228.1:0-15734 GCA_045576955.1 Acutalibacteraceae bacterium
TGCGGAATAATATCCAAGCAGAGGTTCGCCCCAAAAATGGAATTCCTGCTGATTTCCGCCGCCTGCCGCAAGCCATTCTTCTTCCGATTTTATTGCTTCGGGATGTTCTTTAACAAGCTTTGAGTTGTCGATAATCCGTGTACTTCCGTGCTGACCTTGCCAAAGAAAATAGAAAACACCAACCAGTTTTTCGCTTTCACCTGCAGAGAGAACGCTTCTGCCGAGAGCGTCTGTGCAGGCAAGCGAGCCGTTTATATTTTCAGGCTTTTCCGTGATTGTTCCCACCCCTGTAATGCTGTTTATCAGAGTCATAAAAAACAGTATGACTGCCGTTACTTTACGGACTAAAAACATTTCAAATCCACTCATATCCACTCTTCCCATCTTTAATGTTTCTGAATTACATAAAATATTAATTTGCCTCTGCAAATTCTTATTTGTATTATTCTTCATCAGGCTGCTGTCCGTCGTGGGCAAGCCATTTGCATTCCGTAATTTCCATATTTGTAAAAGTTGCTTTGAACGATGAATTTTCGGGGCTGCAGGCATAAATTCCGAATCGGATATTTCCTCCACCGTTCCACATATGACATACACGCATCTGCCTGAATGTGACACCATCCTCCGAACATTCTATGCAATAGTCATCTTCTCTTCGGCTGAATCTGTACCACATTGATTTTATGCTTGCATCAATTTCTGTTGTTGCCCAATCTGAATAACCGTTGTTGGTAACAACAGAGCCGAGATGCTGGAAATTTTCGTTTTCATATTCGATTGAACCTTTAATCCAATTATCGGAATCAAGATACATAACAATTCCGCATTGGTCAAATCTGTGTTTGCTTTCAAAGTCCGTCTTTACAACAAACGAGAAAGACTTTTCATCGGTTTCCATTTGCAAAACGGGGGCATTGTCATTCCTGAAATGATAGTATGTTCTCTGCCATAAGTCGGTATGCGGATTTGTTATTATTTCAATTTTATCAGCAGTTATGGAGTAATCTGCAGGCATTCTTGTCCACTGTAATTTGGTAATATCAAAAATCATATAACACCTCGTTGTATTCGTATTTGTAAAACTGAGTTAATCTCTAATATTTTTGTTTCAAGTTCCTGAACAAACTGACCGACAAAATATCCGTCAATAAAACAGCGGTTAACGTTCATATTGATGATATTATACCGTGATTCAATTTACTTGGATTTATCCTTTTTCCAGCTGCCCGATAAAAAGAAGATGAGTCCTATAACTATAGGCATATAGCCTGCCAGTGCATCACCGTACCAGAAACCTTGGCAACCCATTCCAACCGCAAAGCCAAGCAGAGCCGAGATGCCGATACGGCTTATCATACCGTCAATGATGGCAACAGCAAAGTTCAGTTTAGCATTTCCTGAACCGTTCATAAGTGAAAAGCTCACAGAACGTGTGGCGGAACCATATATATTGAGAATTGCCGGAAGAACAACTATGGATGCTATTGCAAGCACTTCTTCATCACCGGTGAACATTCTGAAGATAGGCTCGGAGAAAAAAAACAATGCAACAGCAAGGACTGTGGATATAAAAACACTGCTGTATAAAACAACTTTCATAATTTTAGGCACACGGTCATATTTTCTTGCACCGAGACTCTGACCTACCATTGTGCTGCCGGCGGTGGTGAATGATTGAGAAACGATACCAATCATCATATTTATTTTGTTGTAAAGTCCTGAGAGCGCCGAAAAGACAACACCGTAAAGATTTATCCACGATGTAAGAACAATCTTTGAAAGGTTAATGGCTGCAGATTGGATTGCCATAGGTACACCAAGAGCCACCAGTTTTTTGAATGCCTGACGGTCAATTTTGAAAGAGGCAGGTCTGAAGTCGAATCCAAAGCTCTCTTTTTTTATGTACAAATATGTAAGTGCGATGATAAAGCTTAATCCCTGCGAAATTACCGTTGCCAATGCTGCGCCGAAAACCTCCATTCCCAAACCTGCAACAAACGCCAGGTCGAGCACGATGTTAACTACTGCGGCAATGGCGATGAACACAAACGGTCGGCGGCTGTCACCCATACCGCGAAGAATTGCGCTTACGATATTGTAACCGTAAATGAAGAACAATCCGAAAATACAGGTGACGGTATAGTCCATTGTGAAAGCGTAGGACTCAACGGGTGTATTGAGTAAATCAAGCATTAAGTCACGGATGAAATAACAACCGACGGAAATAACAACCGATATACCCAGAAGAAAAGTGAACATAGTACCTATTGTCTTTCGGACAGCATCCATATGCTTTGCACCCACATCCTGCGAGATGAGCACCTGACCTGCAGACGAGAAGCCCATAGCTACGAAAGTCAGCAGATGCAGAACGTCGCCGCCGATAGAAACAGCTGACATACCTTCTCCTCCGATATACTGCCCGACAACGATCATATCAACGATATTATATATAGCCTGAAGTGCGTTTGAAACGAATAAAGGAAATGCGAATTTAAGCAGCAGTTTGGTGACGCTGCCGTTTGTCAGGTCGGTAACCATAGTTGAGTTTTGTTTGGACATATGCTTTCCTCTTTTTTATATAAACACTGATTTGTTGTGCTAATTATATCATAAATATAGCAAAATACAACCTGAATATTTGTGCTGATTATATTCACAAGTGGCTGGATAATATACCTTTTCAGAGTTGATATGTCACTAATATTAATTTAATTCACCGCAGAAGATTCAAAACCAAATCTACTGCGGTGAATGTTTATTTTATGCAATGTTTATCAAAAGACGGGTTGAAAGCGTAGAAATTCTTTTCGTCGAGCTTATCGGTTGCAAGACGCAGTCCCTCGCCGAATCTCTGAAAGTGAACGATTTCTCTTGCACGCAGAAATTTGATGGGGTCTCTTACATCAGGGTCATCGACAAGGCGCAGAATGTTGTCGTATGTCGTTCTTGCCTTCTGCTCTGCCGCAAGGTTTTCGGTCATATCGGTGATAACATCGCCCTTGCTCTGAATATACGCCGCCGTGAAGGGTACACCTGCCGCGGATGACGGATAAACGCCCGCAGTATGGTCAACAAAATAAGCGTCAAATCCGTGCTTTTTGATATCCTCTTCAGAAAGATTTCTTGTGAGCTGATAAACAATCGCTCCGATCATCTCAAGATGCGATAATTCTTCGGTACCGATGTCCGTAAGGAGACCTTTAAGTTCATCATAAGGCATCGCAAATCTCTGGCTGAGGTAGCGCAGTGATGCACCCAGCTCACCGCCAGGGCCGCCGTACTGACTGATTATTATCTGTGCATACTTCGGGTTGGGGTTCTTGATTTTTATAGGATATTGCAGTTTCTTTTCATACACAAACATCAGCAGTCACACTCCTCAATCTCCCAGGGCCAGGGACCTTTGAGCCACTGTACACCCTGTGCCTTTGCGGCTGTAAGCGGGCAGAAATTCTCCTCAAACTCATTTCGGAGCGCCTTGTATTTTACCTCTGCCTTGTTATGCGCCTCTACCATCTGCAAATCCAAGGGATGGGTATCGAGATAAAGGTGGATTTCCCAAAGCTTGAACTGTGCGGCGCCGAGATTTTTAAGCATTGCTTCTCTTTTACTCATCTGCAACACTTCCCTGCAAAAGGCTTGCTGAGCACAGGGAACAACGTTCCGCATTCAAAAGCCTTCATCTCGTCAAACATAACCGTGTCGGTCTGCATCGGGACATAGAGCATTGCAACGGTGTAGTTTGCGGGCAGAGGAGTGATTGAGCAAGGGCAGGCTTCATGTTTATGAATCTGCCGCTGCGGATATCTGTATCCGCCGTATTCATTCATTACAATCATTCCTTTCCGAGGTTTATCCTCGGTATATTATATGCTCACGCTTTTATTTTGACAGTTTGACAATATAAATCCCGTAAGATATAATTAAAATATCGGAGGTGCAGATATGGAAAATCAAGAAAAAATCCGTAGATTTATTCCCTGCTCGTTATATTGTACCGCTAAAATTGAATCCTGGCTTGAAGAAATGGCGGCAGATGGCTATATTCTTTACAAATTTTCAAAATTTGACTATGCTGTCTTTACTAAAGATAAACCGCAAAAAAACCATTACCGTCTTTGTTTAAAAGGTAAATATAAAGATGAATCAGAAATGCAGAATCTGATGCGAAAATACGGTTGGGAAAGAATCTGCGAAATAAAAAATCTGATTGTTTTTTCGTCACAAAACCCAATACCGTTTGAAGCAGATGATAAATTCAAATTAATAGAGCTTCGCGACAAAGCAGTAAAACACCGTTCAAAGCAGAATCTCATTTCCGTTATATCTCCCCTGCTGATAATTGCATCTTATATATTGTTCAAAGATGTGGCAATTGATGCGGTTAAATTCGGTATCGGAGCTTTACTCACTCCGATATCAATAATATTCTTTTTAATTGCATGGCAAATTGTCGAAATAATTGATATCAATACTTACAAAAAGCATATCAGCGATAAGAACTCATATATCAAAAACACAGGCAAGATTAATCTTGTTTTGTCTGCAGCAAAATATATATCGGTTGCGGCAATATTTTTATCGTTTATAATTCTGCTTATTTCGCCCTCAACAGAAGCAAGCAGCGATATCTGGTACAGCAATTCCGATAAGAGTGAAAATCCGCCTTTTGCAACGGTTGAAGATTTCGTGACCGGAAATGCAACAAAAAAAGGTAATCCTGAAACAGACCCGGGTGCAATGTATAATAAATGGAGCAATGCGGTTTCAAAGCTCAACTATTTCTGGCAAGAAGAATATGATTATCTTCATTCTGACGGTACAACAGAGAGAATACAGATTCTTGTTTCTTATCACAAAGCATCAAACCCCATCCTTGCAAAGCATCTTATATGGGATTACTATTGGAAGGACAAAACGACAAAAATCCGCTCCGATGTCAAAAAAATATCCGGATACGATATTGATTACGGAATAACTTACCGTAACTGGAATTTCCTCGTCGTTATCGCTCAAAAGGGAAACACGGTAATAAAAGCGGAATTTGAATCGGTCAGACTAACTGAGGAAGAGCCGTTTGAAGTAATAGAGAGTATCACGGATGAAGAAGCAATCGAAATAATATGCAGTAACTTTCAGAAATAAAAGAGCCTCTCAACAAAACGGCTAAGAACTGTTAGATTTATATTAAATTAAAATTGGCTTAAACAGGTTTACTCCCTTGTTTAAGCCAATTATTTATTAAGTTGACACAGGCACTATCTCTGCATCATTATATTTATGATTTAGAAAATATTTCACTTAAGCTTCCAAGCGAGATCGTTGAGGAAAAGTTCGTTTTCAAGACCTTCAGGGGTTGTATCTTTGTTGATGTGAACAAACTCAATATTCATAATACGTGCCCAGTCGCGAAGCATTTCTGCATCTGCATCATACGAAAGAACAGTGTGGTGTGCACCGCCTGCAATAATCCAGCACTTTGCACCGGTACAAAGGTCGGGCATAGCTCTCCACATAACTCTTGCAACGGGAAGATTGGGCATAGGAAGAACGGGTTTTACACATTCTATATCCTGGCAAATCATTCTCAGCCTGCCGCCCATATCAATGAGGCTGATAACAACTGCAGAACCTGCCTTACCTTCAAAAACAAGTCTTGCAGGGTCACCCTTGCCGCCTATTCCGAGCGGATGAACTTCAATTTTTGGTCTGTCGGCCGCAAGAGTGGGGCAGACTTCAAGCATATGTGCGCCAAGTGAATATTCCGCACCGGGAGCGAGATTGTATGTATAGTCCTCCATAAAAGCTGAGCCGCCGTCCATACCCTCGGTCATTGCTTTGAGGATTGCCGTCATTGCAGATACCTTCCAATCACCCTCGCCGCCGTAGCCGTAGCCCTGCTCCATAAGACGCTGGCTTGCAAGTCCGGGAAGCTGTTCCATTCCGTGGAGATCCTCAAATGTGTTTGTATATGCCTTGCATCCCTGCTCATCAAGCATCTTCTTGATTGCAATTTCTTCTTTTGCCTGATAACGAACGGCATCAAGATTGTCTGTTGCAAAATCATACTTTTCTGCATATTCAGCCATAAGAGCATCAACTTCCGCTTCCGTTACGGCATTGATATATTCAACAAGTGTGCCCACGGGCCAGGTGTTGACTTCCCAACCGAGCTGTTCCTGAACACCAACCTTGTCACCTTCGGTAACAGCAACATTTCTCATATTGTCGCCGAAACGCATAACCTTGAGTCCCTTTGAAAATGCTGCACCAACCGCCGAACGCATCCACTTGCCAAGCTCTGCAAGAACTTTTTCATCCTGCCAATAGCCCATAATAACCTTACGGGGTGTGCGAAGTCTTGCGGCAATAAAGCCATGCTCTCTGTCGCCGTGAGCCGCCTGATTGAGATTCATAAAGTCCATATCAATCTCTTCATTCGGGATGTCACGGTTATACTGTGTTGCAAAATGGCAATAGGGCTTCTGAAGCTCTTTTAAACCGTTGAGCCACATTTTTGAGGGTGAGAATGTATGCATCCAGGTGATGATACCTGCGCATTTATCGTCAAAGTTAGCTTCCTTGACAACCTTTGAAATTTCTTCACTTGTCTTGGCAGTTACTTTATAAACTACCTTACAAGGGAGAAGTCCGCTTGCATTCATTTTTTCTGCCATTTCCGCTGCTCTTGCAGCAACTGTGTCAAGCACTTCAGATCCGTAGAGGAACTGACTGCCGACCACAAACCAAAATTCATATTTTTCCATATACATAACAAATCATCCTTTGCAGATAAAATACAAATAAATTTTATCATCCATCAAAACCAAAGTCAAGAAACAATTAAAATGTGCAATAATATCTTGAAAAACATTTCTTTCTCTGTTAAAATATATATATATATAAATTAGTTTTTTGAAAGGTGATATATATGGCTTGCAAAGTAATTTCCCACAGAGGTGCCAACAGACGTGCGCCGCAGAACACCATTCCCGCATTTGAACATTCAATCAAAATCGGTGTTGACGGCTTTGAAACCGATATTCACCTCACCAAAGACGGTGTACCTGTTGTATGCCACAACTATACAATCGATGAAACATCAAACGGTCAGGGTGAAATCCGCAATATGACCCTTGAAGAGCTTCGCAAATATGATTTCGGCTCATATTTCCACGAGAAATATGCCGGTACAAAGCTCCCGACACTTGAGGAATTCCTTGCTCTTTGCAAAACTGCTGATATCGAAATTATGAACATCGAAATCAAACCGCCACTTGACGGCAATATGGAAATCGTGAAGAAAACAATTGATGCCGTTAAATCACACGGACTTTTCGACAGTCTCCTTATTTCAAGCTTTGATCCTAAGGTTCTTGTTGAGTGTAAAAAGATTGATCCGAATTGCAAAACCGGTTATCTTTACAGCCCCAAGCAGAAGATATTTTTTGAAAAATTGCTTTTCGGTTATGTTAAGTTCGCAAAAGAAATAAATGCAGATTATTTCCACCCCCATTTTTCATCGGTCAATAAGCGCTTCGTAAGAAGACTCCACGAAAACGGGGTAAAAGTTAACGTATGGACAGTCAATGACGAAAAGATTGCTAAGTATCTTCTCAAGTGCGGCGTTGACGGACTTATTACCGACCTCCCCGATGTTATGAACGAGCTGGTATAAATCATATGAAGTGTCTGAATTTTGAACATAATTCGGACACTTTTTATTTTTTGACCTGTTGAAAAATTGACAAAAGTACAAACACTGTGCTATTTTAAAATCAAGGAGGCGTTATATATGTTGAAAAAGATTATTGCAATCACTCTTTGTTTCATTATGATAATTTCCGCCCTTTCGATGTCAGTTTTTGCAGCAAAAGAAAAAGGCAACGATTACCCGTTTGTTTTTGTACACGGACTTATGGGATGGGGCGAATATCAAGGAATAGATAAGTTTATGCCATATTGGGGCACAACTGCGGGCAATATTCCGAAATATCTTGAAAAACAAGGCTACGATGTTTATACAGCATGTGTCGGAGGTGCTTCATCTGCTTGGGACAGAGCGTGTGAGCTTTATGCTCAGCTCGCAGGAACAACCGTCGATTACGGCGAAGCACACTCTAAAGAACACGGTCATTCACGTTTCGGCAGAACATATGACGAGCCTCTCTGCCCGACATTCGGCAAAACCGATGAAAACGGCGATATAATCAAAATCAACCTCGTCGGCCACAGTATGGGAGGCGTAACGGTCCGTCTTTTTGCATCCATTCTTGAATACGGCGATCCTGCCGAAAAGAAGGCAGGCGGCGATGTGTCCGATTTCTTCAAAGGCGGAAAAGGTAACTATATTTACTCAATAACAACACTTTCGGCGCCACATAACGGCTCACTTGCCGCCGACAAAGAAACTTATCCGATTATAAATATTATGGTGCACTCTTTTTATTATATTTGGGGTGTTCTCGATAACACTCCCTTGCGGCCGATATGGGATATCCAGATGGAGCATTTCGGGCTTACCGATTATCCCGACGATGGCTTTGATGGCAGCTTTGATACTAAGCTTATCGAAACAATGCTTAATTCTAAGGACTCCGCATATTATGATCTGACCGTCAAGGGTGCGGCTGAAGCAAATGAAAAAATAAAGATGCTTGACGATGTTTATTATTTCTCATATTCATCTGAATGCGTTTTTGAAGGACCGATAACGGGCAATCTCTATCCCGAACCTACTATGAATCCTCTTTTTCTGTTGACATCACCGCCTATCTGCAGTTATGACAGAGATGAACTTTTCGGAATCGCGATTGATGAAAGCTGGAGAGTAAATGACGGAATAGTCAGCACAAATTCCGCTCACCATCCCGACGGTGAACCTTACAAAGATTATGACGAAAACAATATTGAAAAGGGTATCTGGAACGTTATGCCCGTTATGGAATCATTTGACCATACTGATTATATGGGCGTTTTTGCTGACCCGATTAAAATCAGAAGATTTTATAAAGAAGTCTGCGACCTTGCTGCATCACTTTCTGAATAAAATCCAAAATCCCAGCCTTACGGTTGGGATTTTTATTTTATATTAATGTTGAAATACACTTTTTATTGTGTTATAATTTCGTATGGTGGTGAATTATGGCGATTTATAAAACACAAAATGTAACAGAGACCGAAAGAATCGGTTATCTTCTGGGGAATGCAGTCAAGGACGGCACGGTAGTTGCTATGTTCGGCGACCTCGGCGCAGGCAAAACCGCATTTACAAGAGGCTTTGCAAAGGGGATGGGAATTGACAGTGATGTCAGCAGTCCTACTTTTGCGCTTGTCAATGAGTACAGAGGTGAGAAAAGAACTCTTTATCATTTTGATATGTACCGCATTTCGGGTTGGGACGATCTCTATTCAACGGGATATTTCGATTATCTTGATGCAGGCGGATGCCTGATTATTGAGTGGAGCGAAAACATCGAAGCTATTCTCCCCGAAGACTGTATCAGAGTAACCATCACCAAAACGGATAATTTTAATGAAAGAAATATTGAAATAACTGGAGCTGACTTACTTGAAAATATTGGCGGTTGATTCATCGGCGAAGTCTGCGAGCATTGCGGTTTGTGAAGATGGCAAACTTATAAGCGAGTGTTTTGTCAATGCATCTCTTACCCACAGCAGAACTCTTATGCCGATGGTTGATAATGCCCTCACTCAGGCAGATATGAATATAAAAGACATCGACGCTTTCTGCGTTAACGTCGGACCCGGCTCATTTACAGGAATCCGAATCGGCGTTGCGGCGGTCAAAGGTCTTGCACTTGCAGAAAACAAACCTTGCGCAGGCACTTCAACTCTTGAATCAACAGCGTATAATTTTGTTGATGATAAATGCATTGTCTGTGCCGCAATGGATGCAAGATGCAATCAGGTTTATACCGCTCTCTTCCGCTGCGGCGAAGGTAATGTTGAGCGCATCTGCGAAGATAAGGCAGTTTCAATCGATGAGCTTTGCGAAGAATTAAAAGAATATAATGAGAAAATTTATCTCGCAGGCGACGGTGCTGAAATTTGTTTTAAATCGTTCGGAGATAATCTTGCAAATGTTTATCTTTCGGGCGAAAACCGCCGTTATCAGAGAGCTTTCGGTGCGGCACTTGCCGCCGAAAATAACAAAGAAGCATTTACCGATTCCGCTTTGCTTGCACCCGTCTATTTAAGACTTCCGCAGGCTGAACGTGAATTAAAAATAAGAAAAGGAGAATCATTGAAATGATTGCAATCGGAAGCGACCATGCAGGTTTTGAACTCAAGCAGGTTATTATGAAACATCTCGAAGAAAGAAACATTGAATTTAAGGATTACGGAACATATTCCGAAGATTCGTGCGACTATGCCGTTTATGCCGAAAAGACAGCAAGAGCCGTTGTTGACGGTGAGTGCGAACTCGGTCTTCTTTTCTGCGGTACGGGTGTCGGCATTTCAATTGCCGCAAACAAGGTGAAGGGAATCCGCGCTTGCTGCTGCTCCGACCTTTTCTCGGCTGAAATGACAAGAATGCATAACAACGCAAATATGCTTTGCCTCGGAGGCAGAGTCATCACACCTGAAAAGGCAATCGAGCTTGTTGACATCTTCCTTGATACTCCCTTCAGCGGCGAAGAACGCCATCAGAGAAGAATTGACCAGATAATTGACCTTGAAAACAGATTTTAATCGGGAGGTATAATTATGGCAAAAGTAATGATAATGGACCACCCTCTTATTCAGCATAAGCTTACCATCCTCAGAAATGTTGAAACCGCTTCAACTCAGTTCAGAGCACTTGTCAGCGAAATTGCAATGCTCATGTGCTATGAAGCAACAAGAGACCTTCCTCTTGAAGATGTTGAAACTCAGACTCCGCTTGCACTCGCAAAAACCAAGTCACTCGCAGGCAAAAAGCTTGCGTTTGTTCCCATTCTCAGAGCAGGTCTCGGAATGGTTGACGGTGTGCTTGCACTCGTTCCCTCGGCAAGAGTCGGCCATATCGGTCTTTACAGAGATGAAAAGACACTCACTCCCGTTGAATATTACTGCAAGCTCCCCGCAGATATCGAGGAGAGAGAAGTAATTGTTCTTGACCCGATGCTTGCAACGGGTGGCTCGGCAGTCGATGCAATAACACAGATTAAGACACGCAATCCCCAGAAAATCAAATTTATGTGCATCATCGCGGCTCCCGAAGGCCTTGAAGCACTCAAAGCAGCTCACCCCGATGTTGATATCTTTGTAGGCGCACTTGATGACTGCCTTAATGAGCACGGCTACATTATGCCCGGTCTCGGCGATGCCGGTGACAGAATTTTCGGCACAAAATAAAAAACAAATGGCTTGGACGGTTCATTTTACCGTTCAAGCCATTTTAAACTTTATTTGTTAAGTGCTTCCAACGCTTCAGGAAATAATTCAATGCTTCTTCTGAGTATTCCGTGCATATGAGCGATTGCAATTCCGTAATTTGTCATCGGAACAGCATTGTCTTTTGCCTGTCCCGCTCTGTACTGCATTTCACGATTATTGAGCATACAGCCGCCGCAATGGATAACAAGAGAATATTTTGACAAATCCTCGGAAAAATCCTTTCCGCTTGTAAACTCAAACTCAACGTTTTTATTTGTATGATTTCTTACCCAGTTCGGCATCTTGACCGTTCCAATGTCGTTGCACTGTCTGTGATGCGTACATCCCTCGGAAATGAGGACGGTGTCACCGTCTTTGAGTTTATCAAGCTGTGCAGCACCGTAAACAGCGGCAGTCAGATCACCTTTATATCTCACAAAAAGAATGGAGAATGATGTAAGTGGAATATCCGATGGTGTATCCTTTGAAACTCTACCGAATGCCTGCGAATCGGTTATAACAAGCTTCGGCTTTTTTCCGAGCGAAGCGAGAGTTGATTTAAGCTCCGTATCACGGCAGACAACAGCCGATGCTCCGCTTTCGATAACTTCTCGTATTACCTGCTGCTGAGGAAGAATAAGTCTGCCCTTGGGCGCGGATTCATCAATCGGAACAACAAGAACAACCAGATCATTCGGCTCAATGAGGTCGGCAACAATCTTTTTGCCGCTCTCCCACCCTTTTGCTGTTCGGGCAATCATTTCTTTGAGTTCATTGATATTTGTTCCTTCGGTTGCGCTGACATATATTGAATTTCCACTTTTTTGGTGTATGTTTTCAAGCAAATCAGCTTTGTTATATGCAATAACGTAGCTGATTTTTTTGTTTTCAAATGCAGAAATCAGATCATTGTCTGCAGATTGCAGTCCCCTTGTTGCATCAACAACAAGCACGGCAATATCACAGTAATTGAGTGCCTGCTTTGCGCGTTTTACACGCATCACACCAAGCTCACCCTCATCATCAACACCGGGTGTATCGATAATAACAACGGGGCCAAGCGGAAGAAGTTCCATCGCTTTTTTTACGGGATCGGTTGTAGTGCCTTTGACATCAGAAACAAGTGAAAGATTCTGACCCGTAACGGCATTGACAACGCTTGATTTGCCCGCATTGCGAAGCCCGAAAAATCCTATATGGATTCTTTCAGCGGATACTGTTTCGTTAAGGCTCATAAAATTCTCCTTAAAATCTGAAATCTCTGCGATTTGAGGCTTTGATATCCTCGATATTCTTTTCCGCAATTGCTCTTACTTTTTCACCCGGTATCTTTTTAAGCTCGTTTTTGATAAGCTCAAAACCGATTTTCTTTGTTTCTTCACTTGCATAGTCAACAAGATATTCGGTGAGGGTCATAAGCGCATTGGGGTGGCAGCAGTTAAGAATCTGACCGTTCTTGCAAAGCATCATAAATCTGTCGCCCGTTCTGCCCTCTCGGTAGCAAGCGGTGCAGAATGACGGAATATGATTAAGCTCCATAAGCCAGCGCACAACCTCATCGAGTGTTCTCTGATCTGAAACATCAAACTGCTCGGAATCGTGAGGTCTTTCTTCCTCGGTGTAACCGCCGACGGACGTTCTTGATGCGCCGCTTATCTGTGAAATACCGAGACGGAGCGCTCTGCCTCTGACGGCTTCGGATTCTCTTGTTGAAATAATCATTCCCGTATAAGGAACGGCAATTCTGATGCAGGCAATAAGCTTTTCAAAAAGCTCATCTGCAAGACCATTATCGAATTCATCGGGGTCAATGTCATCAGCTCTCTTGAGTCGGGGAACGCTGATTGTGTGAGGTCCGACACCGTGAACTGCTTCAAGATGCTCGGCGTGCATCATAAGGCCCGCAAACTCATATTTATAAAGCTCAAGTCCGAAAAGAACGCCGAGACCGACATCGTCGATTCCGCCTTCCATCGCTCTGTCCATAGCTTCGGTATGATAATCATAATCGTGCTTAGGACCTGTGGGATGAAGTTTGAGATAGCTCTCTTTGTGATAAGTTTCCTGAAAAAGAATATATGTGCCAATTCCTGCATCCTTGAGTTTGCGGTAATTTTCAACGGTTGTTGCGGCAATGTTTACGTTAACACGGCGGATTGCACCGTTTTTGTGGTTGATGCTGTAAATAGTTTTTATACAGTCGAGGATATACTCAATGGGATTATTAACGGGATCTTCACCCGCTTCAATTGCGAGGCGCTTGTGACCCATATCCTGAAGAGCAATAACTTCTTTTGCCACCTCTTCCTGAGTGAGTTTTTTTCGTGCAATGTGTTTATTCTTGAGGTGGTAGGGGCAGTAAACACAGCCGTTAACGCAGTAGTTTGAAAGATAAAGAGGGGCAAACATAACTATTCTGTTGCCGTAGAAAGCCTGCTTGATTTCCTCTGCAAGCTTCATCATTTCCTCAACTTTTTCAGGAATATCGCACGCAAGAAGAACGGATGCTTCTCTGTGGGTAAGACCTGCACAGGTTGTTCCTTCCACTGTTCTCTTGGGACGCGCTTTTTCAAGAATACTGTCGATAAGCTCAACGTTATTCTTATTCTGCTCCGCATATTCTATCGTTGCAAGAATTTCTTCGTGATTGATGAATTCCTCTGCTTTAAGTGATTTGGGATTATAAACTGCCATATCAATTTCCTTTCTTGTGATTACCGATATTTGTTACTACTCTGTATCCTATTGCTTTCATCTTTTCTTCAAGCATACGCTTGTTTGCGGCGGCTTCCGCACCGCTTGAAAGCTTGTTATTGTAAAGTGTATATTTCTTTTTTGCATCCTCAGGCGAAAGATTGGGCATCACAACATTCGCGCCTGCAAGAATTCCTTTTTCTCTGCCAACGGGGTCAATTGAGCCGAGTGCGGTTGTTGACGGAAGAAGTATATCGTGAGATATCAGTCTGATTATCGAGAGAAGATAACAAGTCAATTCAACACTTCCTGCAGGATAATCTTTAAAAACGGTATCCTTATGCGGTATGAACGGACCAATTCCGCACATTTCGGGCTTGAATTCCTCGATGAACTTAAGGTCTTTTGCGATGGTTTTGTTTGTCTGATACGGTGAACCGACCATAAATCCGCATCCCGTCTGAAAGCCGAGTTTTTTCAGGTTTTTGAGGCTTTCCATACGATTATCAAACGACAAATCTTCGGGATGAAGTTTTTCATAATGCTCCTTGTCAGCGGTTTCGTGACGGAGAAGATAACGGTCTGCACCTGCTTCGCGTAATCTTTTATAGCTTTCAAAGCTTCGCTCACCTAGCGAAAGAGTTACTGCACAGTCGGGATATTTCAATTTTATTGCATTTATTATTTCACACACATAATCGTCTGTAAAAAACGCATCCTCACCGCCCTGCAAAACAAAGGTGCGGTAGCCGAGAGGATAACCCTCATCACAGCACGAAAGAATCTGTTCTTTTGTCAGACGGTAACGCTCGCAGTTTTTGTTGCCCCTGCGGATTCCGCAGTAATGGCAGTCGTTTTTGCATATATTGGATATTTCGATTAATCCTCTGATATAAACATCATTTCCGTAAACTTCTTTTCTTTTTTCAACGGCTTTTTCTGCAAGAATTTTTGCGGTTTCTTCTGTTCGGTTTTCTATCAGCAACTCATATTCTTCAAGAGTCAGGCTTTGCTCTTTTTCGAGCTTATTGATTAAATCAATCATTGAAAATTTTATTCGAATAAGCTGTTTTTACGCTTATTCCGTCAAGCTTTCCGATTTTGCCCGTCAGCTCCGAAATAGTATTCTGCGGAGCATCAACAGCAAGACTGACTATGCTTAGATTTCGCTCTTTATAAGGCAGACCCATTCTGCCGACAATGTAATCGCCAAACTCGTGAAGAAGCGAGTTAAGAGTTTCAACCGAATCTTTGTTTTCAACAACAATACCGATAACCGCTATTCTTTTTTCCATAATTACCTCCGCAAAAAAGAAAACTGCACCCCGAAAAAAGGTGCAGTTATGGTATAGTCCGATACAACATATTAATGCACCTTTCACTCGGATAATTCCTTATGTCAGGATTGTAATATCATTATATATTGTTTTATGAATATTGGCAATGAAAGTATTGACCAAAACAGACAAAAGTGATAAACTATCGGTTTGGAAGAAGGTAATAAAATGAAAATTAAAAATGAAAACAAAATTATATTTATCTGCTGGCTTGCCTATACCGCAGCATACATCGGCAGACTCAATTTCAATGCATCGATAGTTGCAATCATTTCCGACCTTGGAGTAACCAAAGCAGATGCCGGTCTTGTAAGCTCG
>JAZNHM010000229.1:0-14150 GCA_045576955.1 Acutalibacteraceae bacterium
AAAAGGTTTTCACTTTTTCTCATCAAGAGAAGAACTTCTTTCGGATGAAAGAATTGACCTTGTAACAATTGCAACTCCCAATGATGTTCACAAGGAAATTGCGATTGATGCTATGCGTCACGGCAAAAACGTCATCAGTGAAAAGCCCGTTACACTTTGCAGTGCCGATCTTGAAGAAATGATAGCCTGCGCAAACGAAACAGGTAAGCTTTTCACCGTTCATCAGAACAGACGCTGGGACGAAGATTATCTCACAATGAAAAAAATCTTTGATGAGAACACACTCGGTAAAGTTTTCCGTATGGAACACCGTGTTCAGGGTTCAAGAGGTGTTCCGGGTGATTGGAGAAATCAGGCTCAGCACGGCGGCGGAATGGTTTTTGATTGGGGTATTCATCTGCTTGACCAGGCACTTATGATGACTCTGCCAAGAAAGCTTAAGACGGTTTATGCCGAGCTTACAAATGTTACCAACGAAAACTGCGATGACGGATTCCGCACAACCCTTATTTTTGATGACGGACTTTCGTTTTATGTTGAGGTTACAACCAGCAACTTTATCGAGCTTCCTCTCTGGTATGTGCTCGGTGAAAACGGAACAGCGGTTGTCAACGATTGGCAGTGGAACGGCAAAATCGTTATGGTTTCCGACTGGGAGAACAGAGATGCGGTTCCCATCGTTGCAGGTGCGGGCATAACAAAGACTATGGCACCCAGAACGGACGATACAATCGAAACCTATCCGCTTCCTCTTCAGAAGGCTGACTGGGGCGAATACTATAAAAACATCTTTGCTTATCTCAGGGGCGAAGAAGATATCATAGTAACCCACGACCAGCAGCGCAGACTTATGCGACTTGTTGAGGCGATCTTTGAATCCGGCAAAACAAATAAGGTTATTGAATTTGATGATATAATTTAAATTTTAAAGGTGTGTCTTACGGCACACCTTTTTTATTTTATTTATTGCCATATTTGTTTATATATGGTAAAATAACATAAATATACTTTTTGATTATTGTTTCAAAAAGTACAAATTGGAGGTTACACTATGATAGTTAAAAATATTTTCGGCACAACTGCAGACGGCAGAACAGTTGATTGCTACACACTCAAAAATGCATCAGGAATGGCTGTTGACATCATCACCTACGGTGCAACAGTCAACAGCATCTATGCCGAGGATAAAAACGGAGTTTTTGCTGATGTTCTTGTAGGATTCGATAGTATTGACGGTCACGAAAATCATTCTGATTACGAGGGAATGACCGTTGGCAGATATGCAAACCGTATTGCAAACGGTAAATTCAGCATTGACGGTGTTGAATATGAGGTTGAAAAGAACGAGAAGGGCATCACCTGCCTTCACGGTGGTGAAGAGCTTTCAACAGCGGTATGGAAAGCTATTATTATTGACGACAATTCACTTGAAATGAATTACATAAGCCCCGATGGAGCAATGGGATTCCCCGGCAAGGTGGATTTCAAGGTTACTTTCACACTTCACGAGGACAATGCGCTCAAGATTGAGTATTATGCAGTCAGCGATAAAAAAACTGTTATCAATATGACTAACCACGCATATTTCAACCTTGCGGGTAAGGGTGATGTGCTCGGTCACGAGCTTATGATAAACGCGGATGCATATACACCGATTGATGAAAATTCGATTCCCACCGGCGAGATTCGTCCCGTTGAAGGAACTCCTTTTGATTTCAGAGCTTCAAAGTCAATCGGCAAGGATATCGCAGTTGAAGATGACCAGCTTAAGATCGGCAGAGGCTATGACCACAACTTCTGCCTTAACGAGGGTGACGGTCCCGCGGCTATTGCATATGACCCTGAAAGCGGCAGAATGCTCGAAGTTTTTACAGACCTCTGCGGAGTTCAGCTTTACACCGGTAATTTCCTCGATGGTACAATAATCGGCAAAGAGGGCAAGCCTCTCGTTCAGCACGCAGGCTTCTGCCTTGAAACACAGTATTATCCCAACACACCCAATATGCCCGAATTCCCGCAGTGCACATTCGATGCGGGCGAAAAGTTCAGAACCTGTACTGTTTTCAGATTCTCGGTTAAATAATTAATAATCTGTTCATTGTTGCGGCTTAAATGTAACAGATTATTTCATGCCTATTCACAAATTTGTTAAAAAATAGAGTATAATTATATTTGTAGATAAAAAATCAGGAGGGGGATATTATCATGGCAGCAGAAAGAATTCTTGTTGTTGATGACGATACTAATATTTGCGAGCTTCTCAGACTCTATCTTGAAAAAGAGGGTTATGAAGTTGCTATCGCAAACAACGGTGCGGATGCCGTAAAAGCTTTTCAGGAAATTTCACCGAGCCTTATGCTTCTTGACATTATGCTTCCCGTTCTCGACGGTTGGCAGGTGTGCCGTGAAGTCAGAAAGTTTTCAGACAAGCCTATCATTATGCTCACCGCCAAGGGCGAAACCTTCGACAAGGTTCTCGGCTTTGAACTCGGTGCGGATGACTATGTTGTGAAGCCTTTTGACGCAAAAGAGGTTATGGCAAGAGTCAAGGCTGTTCTTCGAAGAAGCGGTTCGGCACCTCAGACAGATATCAAAGAGGTTCGTTACGACAAGCTTTCGATTAACCTCACAAATTACGAGCTCAGAGTTGACAACAAAAAAGTTGACACTCCGCCCAAAGAACTTGAACTCATTTATCACCTTGCAAGCAACCCTAACAGAGTTTTCACAAGAGACCAGCTTCTTGACGAGGTATGGGGCTTCGATTATTACGGAGATTCAAGAACAGTTGACGTTCACGTTAAACGTCTTCGCGAAAAGCTTGAAGGCGTTTCGGAAAAATGGGAGCTTAAAACCGTATGGAGTGTAGGTTATAAGTTCGAAACCAAGGATTAATCAGGCGTGACGAACATAATCCGAACCTGCCCGAAAGCGAGTCTTTTCAGCGTTTTTCGGAGTTTCGGATTAGAAAGGCGACAGCCTGTCGTCACCCTCAACCGCCAAAAATCATCTGAAAATCCTTCGTTTTCGGGTCGAAGATTTTTTATCGAGAGAATTTTTGGCAATTCACGGCACAAAACGGAGCAAATTCTTTGTGGATTTGCGAGTATTTTAACACAGAAGTGACGGAAATTATCCGATAAAAAACACGGTTCGGATTATGTTCGTTACGCCGGGGGTGTTTTAAGGTGGCAAAGAGAAGAAACTCCGGACTTTTCCGGAAATATTTCCTTGTTACAATTTCAATTATTCTTGCAAGCTTCGTCTTTATAGGCGGAGCTCTCTTGCTTTTGGTTTCAAAGCTCTGGATGGATGAAAAAAGTGCTTTGCTTACCGAAAACTGTGTCAGCGTTGCGCAGAATACGAGCGACGTCCTTGAATCTGACTATCTCACCAACAGCGGACGCGGCTCGGTTATCGTTATCTGTAACACGCTTCTTCAGATATCAAATGCAATTGATGCGGACGTTTTTATAACAAATCTTGATGGTGATGTTGTTTACTGTAAGGAGATTCTCCAATCAAATATGGCGCTTTATACCGGCAACTGCATAGTGCATAATCAGTACAAAGTTCCGAAAGATATAATGGAAAAAGCAATGACGGGCCTTCGGAGTTCAACCGGTGACTTCGGTGGTGTGCTCAGCGATATTCACTTCATCGTCAGCTCGCCCGTTGTTGTCGGGGATAAAACGGTTGCGGTTGTTTTCTCTACTCAGCCGATTGTTGACGGTCTTACACCGTATATTTCCGGTATATTCAGAATGTTTTTTCTTGCGGTGCTTTTTGCCCTTGCGATAACATTCATAATTGTTTATCTTGTGTCTTACAGTCTCACAAGACCTCTGCGCGAAATGTCAGCGGCAACAAAGCAGTATGCAACGGGTGATTTTTCGAAGAGAATTGCTATCAGACGTTCAAAGATACGGCTTTTCGGGCAGGACGAAACCGATGAGCTTGTTCAGGCATTCAACAGTATGGCTCAGGCACTTGCTACTCTTGAATCATCAAGGCGAAGCTTCGTTGCAAATGTTTCACACGAGCTGAAAACACCGATGACCACAATCGGCGGATTCATCGACGGTATTCTTGACGGTACAATCGAAAAAGAAAAAGAAATGCAGTATCTCAAAATTGTTTCTGACGAAGTCAAGCGTCTGTCAAGACTTGTTACGGGTATGCTGAACATGAGTAAATTTGAGGCGGGCGAGCTTGACCTCAAGCCCGTAAATTTTGATGTTTCAGAAATGCTTTTCCGTACCCTTCTCGGTTTTGAACAGATGATTGAGAAAAAACATATTGAAATCCGCGGTCTTGAAACAATGACTGTCAACACGCTCAATGCTGATAAGGATATGATAAATCAGGTTATATATAATCTTGTTGATAATGCAGTTAAATTTACTCCCGAAGGCGGATACATTGAAATAAATTCCAAGGCAGATGCCGAAAAGGTTATCGTCAAAATCCGCAACAGCGGCAAGGGAATACCGAGCGACGAAATTGATAAGATTTTTGAGAGATTCTATAAAATCGATAAATCCCGAAGCTTTGATGTCAAAGGAGCCGGTATGGGACTTTATCTTTGTAAAATGATTATTGAAATGCACGGAGGTCAGATTGCTGCAAGAAGCGAGGCTGGTGAATATACAGAATTCATCTTCCAGCTTCCGCTCAACTGATATTTTAATTTTTATTAAATCCGTGTTCAAACCGACGTAACAAAAGACGGTTACAATTGCGATATAAACTACATCGGAGGCAAAACAATGAACGAAGAATTTGAGAAGAATTTCAATAACGAAGAGGTTTGCGGTGAAGGTTCTGTTCCCGAAACAGAAAGCAATAGCATCCCCGAGGTTGAAGCCGAAAGGGTAGAAGAACCCAATCCTGCCTACCGCTCTCAGCAGACTACGTATTACGGTTATACCCAGAGCAGCAACAACACGCAGTACGGTTCGTATCAGCAGAGCAATCCTCAGCCTAACTTTTATTCATATCAGCAGACTCAGTATTCTGAACCTGCAAACAATAAAAAAGAGAAAAAGGGTCTCAGGATTTTTGCTTCGGCAATCGCTCTTATTCTTGTTTTTGCGCTCGGATTCGGCGCATCAACAGTAATGAAACATTCAAATAAAGACAGCGGAATTTCTGTTTCCGATGACAAAAAAGAAAAAAACGACGGACCTGCTCTTAATATCAATGAGTCTCCCGTTACCCCCACAAAGATTTCAACCGGTGGAGTGCTTTCTACTGCACAGATTGCAGCAAAGCTCAGACCGAGCAATGTCGGTATTGTTGTTTATACAAGAAATTCCAATTCTTCCGCGGGTGAAGGTTCGGGTATCATTATGGGTGAGGATAAAACGGGAACTTACACTTACATCATCACCTGTGCTCACGTTATCAATGATGCAGGTGTTAGCGTAAGAGTTCAGACCGAGGACGGTACAACCTATGATGCTGAAATTGCGGGTTTTGACACGAGAACCGATATCGGTGTCCTTAAAATAAAAGCGAAGGGACTTCCTGCAGCTGAATTCGGTGATTCCTCCGCACTTGTTGTCGGCGATCCCGTTTACGCAATCGGTAATCCCGGTGGCGTTGAGCTTTTTGGCTCATTCACAAGCGGATATGTTTCATCTATCGACAGACCTGTTAACAGTGAAATCGGTTACACGATGAAGAGTATTCAGCACAGTGCAGCTATCAGCCCCGGTAACTCGGGCGGTATGCTTGTTAATGCTTACGGTCAGGTTATCGGTATCAACTCGCAGAAGATTGCTGCAACAGATTATGAGGGAATCGGCTTTGCAATTCCCATCACATCGGCAAAGAGTATTATTGAAGATCTTATTGCTTACCATTATGTTCCCGACAGACCCAAGCTCGGCATCACTTACTATCCCGTCAGCGCAAGCGCACAGTACAGTATGATTGCTCAGATTAAAGGACTTCCTGCAGGAACACTCATCATCAACGAAATCAGCAGCGACGGATCGCTTGCTGACACCGAAGCAAGGCAGTATGATATGATTATTGCTGTTGACGGAAAACCGCTCACAACAGCGGATGTGCTTCTTGAAAGAATTGATAACGGCAAGGTCGGCGACAAGATGACTCTTACCCTTTGCAGAGTCAACAGCAACTATTCGATTGATGAATTTGAAATAGAAGTAACTCTTGTTGAAGATAAAGGCGGTTCAGAGCCGGTAACAACCACTCAGGCGTATTATATTGACCCGTTTGAATATTTCAATCAGTTTGGATTTTAAGCAAAAAAATATGCCGTCCGTGAGGACGGCATATTTTTATGGAAATTTCTGATTTGCGGATATGAAGGTTGATGTGATTTTTACCATCATCAGTAAGGCGATTATCATCGGAATTGAAAAAACGAATGCTTTCATTTTTTGTTTTTCGCTCAGTGCTGTGAATGACGGCATAATTTTTCTTTTGTTTTTGAGAGCGATAAACGCAACCGAACCGATGATTGAAACAGCATAAAGCACAACCGTGGCGGTGATGTATATTGAGTTCACCTTTGTTTCGTCTGCGATATCTGCAACAAGAAATTCAATAATGACTGAATAAAGATTATTGCAGAAATGGATGAGAATGCCCGTCCATATGCTGTTTGTTATGCATACGGCATATCCTATGCCGATTCCTGCAATCAAAGCGAACGGTGCCTGAATAAGATTACCGTGCATAACCGCAAAGATAAGGGCGGATGCAAGAATTGCAAATCTGTCGCCGTATTTTCTCAGGGGTTGAAGAATTACACCTCTGACTGCAAATTCCTCAACGAGTGCAGGAACAACCGCAATTGAAAGAATGTAAATTATTCTTCCGCCGAAATCCGATGGGGGAGTATATTCGGGGGCAGAAAGTGTGATTCCCGCCTCACTCATAAGGTCAACGAAAATACCCGTAACGTAGTTACCCGCAAGGCAAACGAAAAATCCGAGTGCTGTTGCCGAAAGCATAAGCGGAATGCTGACGGGTTTGCGAAAATCAACCATCGGGGCGTTTTTGCCCTTGTTAATAAAATATCCGCCCACAGCGAACGGAACAAGCAATCCGAGAACAGAGAGGAAGATTGCAACAACGCTCTGCATAGCAGGGTCACTGTCGTAAATTGCTCCGATAGGAGAAAGATAAATGAGTATAGACAGCAGATTTTGAATCAGCACATATGCGATAACGCTCATACCTGCCGTTTTGCTTATTCTTTTTATATTATTTTTTTCGTTTTCTCTTCGCACATCCCATGAATTGTCAGGGTCATAAAAATTATACAATTCATCACCGCCTTTGTTAATTTTTTGCATTTCAACCAAATTTTTTTATTATTATACCTCAAATTTCTATCTCTTACAAGCGTTTTAGATTAACCAACTGTTAAAATTTTATTGTATTATTTTTAATTTTAGTGTAAAATATATAAGGATAGTTTTATTTTTGGTATTTATAGGAGGATTATATATGGCGATTACCAAAAAGCAGCTTGAGGAAATGATTTCGTCAAAACTTTCTCATTTCTTCGGCGTTTCACCCAAAGATGCGACTAACGAGCAATTTTACAGAGCGCTTTCAATGATTGCCAGAGATATGGTAAGAGATTCGAGAAGAGAGTTCGATAAAGAGTCGCTTGAAAAAGGTCAAAAGAAAGTTTATTATCTTTGCATGGAGTTCCTTATGGGCAGAACCCTTAAGAACACTCTCTACAATCTCAATCTTACGTCAACTGCGGAAAAGGCTCTTTCGAGCTTCGGTGTAAAGCTTGAGAAACTTTATGACTGCGAACCTGATGCAGGTCTGGGCAATGGCGGATTGGGCAGACTTGCTGCGTGCTATCTTGACGCTCTTGCAAATCAGGGTTACAGAGGTATGGGTTACTCCATTCTTTACGAATACGGTATTTTTAAGCAGAAAATTATTGACGGATGGCAGACTGAAATGCCTGATTTCTGGCTTCCCGGCGGTGAAGTATGGCTTGTTTCAAGAGAGGATAAGATTGTTGAAGTTAAGTTCGAGGGCGAAGTTGTTGAAAGCTGGGAAGGTGCATATCATCACGTTGAGCTTGTCAACTGCAAAACAGTCAAGGCTGTACCCTATGATATGATGGTTGCAGGTAAGGATGGCAAGGGTGCTGCCGTACTCCGTCTTTGGTCTGCAAAGGTTGACGGGCTTGATATGGTAATGTTCAATCAGGGCGACTATATGAGAGCTATGGAAGAAAAGGCTATGGCAGAGGTTATCAGCAAGGTTCTCTATCCTGCAGATAACCATCCCGAAGGAAAGAGCCTTCGTCTCCGTCAGCAGTATTTCCTCGTTTCTGCATCCGTACAGGATATCGTTCAGAGACATCTGAGAGATTACGGCTCGCTTGAAAACTTTGCAGAGAAAAACGCTATTCATATTAACGACACTCACCCCACAATGGCAATCCCCGAGCTTATGAGAATTATGCTTGACGAATGTGGCTACAGTTGGGATGATGCATACAGAATCGTTGAAGAATGCTGTGCATACACAAATCATACTGTTATGGCTGAAGCTCTTGAATGCTGGGGTGAAGATCTTTTCAGACGCCTTCTTCCCAGAATATATCAGATTATCAAGGAAATTGACAATCGCTTCAGAAACAAAATCCGTTACTTGACGGGTGATGAAGGCCGAGTTGAAAGAATGGCTATCATCTCAAACGGAGCAGTCAAAATGGCTAACCTTTGCGTTGCTGTTTGCCACAAGGTCAACGGCGTTTCTGCTCTCCACAGCCAGATTCTTAAAGATACAATTTTCAATGAGTTTTACACTCTTGAACCTGATAAATTCACCAATGTCACAAACGGCATTGCTCACAGACGCTGGCTCTGTCAGGCAAACCCCGGCCTCACAGATATGTTGGGCGGACTTATCGGCAAGGATTTTGTGTATGATGCATCAAAGCTCAGCAAGCTTGCAAAGTATGCTGATGATGCTGCAGTGCTCGAAGACCTTCGCAGAATAAAGCTTGAAAACAAAGAAAGTTTTGCTAAAATTGTCAAGAACAAGACCGGAATCAGCCTTGACCCGACTTCGATTTTCGATGTTCAGGTAAAGAGACTTCACGAGTACAAGCGTCAGCACCTCAATGCTTTCAACATTCTTGCAAAGTATCTTGAAATCAAAGCAAACCCCAACGGAAATTACACTCCGCATACCTATATTTTCGGTGCAAAGGCTGCTTCGGGCTATTTTATGGCAAAGAAAATTATTGAATTCATCTGTAGCCTTGCAGACCTTATCAATAACGACCCCGATGTAAAGGACCTTCTTAAGGTCGTTTATATGGAGGATTATAATGTAACTATGGCAGAAGCTCTTATGCCTGCAGCGGATATAAGCGAACAGATTTCACTTGCAGGTACTGAAGCAAGCGGCACAGGCAATATGAAACTTATGATTAACGGTGCTGTTACCGTAGGTACAATGGACGGTGCTAACGTTGAAATTTATGATGCCGTAGGTCCCGAAAACATTCTTATTTTCGGTATGAGCACTCCCGAGGTAAATGAACTCAAGAGAAGCGGCTACAATCCGCAGAATTACTATAACAACAACGCTGAGCTTAATAACCTTATCAACTTTATCAATAAGGGTATCAACGGCAAGATGTTCGGTGAAATCGGCGGTTCAATTACTCATCACGACCCCTATATGGTTCTTGCAGATTTCGCAGATTACAGAAATATCCAGAAACTTGCAGAGGAAATCTGGGCGGATAAGGACAGATGGGCAAAGATGTCGCTTATGAATATTGCAGGTGCAGGTATTTTTGCGGCTGACCGTTCAATCAACGACTATGCAAGAGATATCTGGAATGTAGAAAAAATCGATCTTAGAAGCAAAAAGAAATAATAAATAAAAAACAGGCGACTCAATCGGGTCGCCTTGTTGATTTGAGGTAAACTATGACCGACCTTGATTTTATGAACATAGCAATCGAGCAGGCTAAAATCGCAGCTGACGGGCTTGAAGTGCCCGTCGGTGCGGTTATCGTTCGTAACGGCGAGGTTGTTTCCGTCGGCAGAAACCGACGGGAATACGGCAAAAACGCTCTTGCTCACGCAGAAATCGAGGCGATTGATCTTGCTTGCAAAAAGCTCGGTGGCTGGCGGCTCTGGGAGTGCGAGATGTATGTTACACTCGAGCCTTGCCCGATGTGTACGGGCGCGATAATCAATTCGAGAATCCGCCGCCTTGTTTACGGTGCATCGGATGTCAAGGCGGGTTCTTGCGGTTCGGTTGTCAATCTTTTTGATTTGCCTTATAATCACAAACCCGAGGTTGTTGCGGGATTTATGGCGGATGAATGTGCCGCATTGCTTTCGGATTTTTTTGCGGAATTAAGAAAAAGAAAGAAGGGTAATGCCGATGAATCTTGAAAAATTATTTTTTGCAATTGAATTAATCGGTACTGTCGCCTTTGCGATAACGGGAGTAATCACAGCAATCGAAAAGAAGTTTGATGTTTTCGGTGCAATCGTTCTCGGAACGGTTACGGCGGTTGGCGGCGGTATCGTGCGAGACCTTATTCTCGGCTATACTCCTCCGATGGCATTCAGAAAATCCGTTTATGCAATAACCGCTGTCATAACTTCGCTTGCGGTTTTTGTTATTGCATATTTCTTCGGCAGAAGAATCCAGAAGCATTACGACGTTTATTCGCAGGTTATCAATATTTTCGATTCAATCGGTCTTTCGGTTTTTGTTGTTGGCGGTGTCAACAGTGCAATTGAATGTGGCTTTGAGGAGAATATGTTTCTCTCGATTTTTGTTGCAACCCTAACAGGTGTCGGCGGTGGTGTTATGCGTGATATTATGGCAGGCAGAGTGCCGAAAATCCTTCGCAAAAGAGTCTATGCTCTTGCGGCGATAGTCGGAGCAATCATTTATTATTTACTTATATATTACAGCGGTTGTTCATCAACGGCGGCAATCGTTATCGGTGCGGGTTCGGTGATGATTATCAGAATTCTCGCAACGATATTCCATTGGAATCTGCCGACGGTCAAAAATCTTGATGAATAAAAATAACGGAAGCGTACTTTTTCGGTACACTTCCGTTTTTGATTTTTTATTATTATTTCTCACTTACCGCTTCAAGAACTTCTTGCTTGAAATCGCCGAATATTTTGTATTTCTTTGTGAAGATAATAAGAGATGTGATAATCATAACGGGCGGAACGATGAACATAAGGAATGAAATTGCACTCTTTGCCTGAGCGGTCTGAATGAGTGCTTCGCCGTCATAACCCGTAACAGTGAAGGTTGCATACATGATAATCGCCTGGATTGTGTATGCCATTTTCTGAAGGAAACCCTTCATTGAGAATGTGAGGCTCTGATTGCGACTGCCTGTCTTGAATTCACCATAGTCAACGCAGTCTGCAAGCATAACGGTCTGATTGACAAACATGCTTCCTGTTCCGAGTGAGGTGAGAATGTAGAAAATGCCGAGTGCGGTAACATTGCCTGTGAAAACGTAGCCCATAATTGCCATTCCGATGTAGCCTGCCGCCGCCATTGAAAGCGAAAGCTTATAGATTGAGCGGTTGTTCATAAACTTTGAGAATACGGGAACAACAAGGATTGAAAGCACCGAACCCACCGTACCCATAAGATTGAACTTTGATTGAAGCGTGAGGTCGCCGAGAACGGATGTGAAATAATAGCTGCTTATGCCCGATGTCATATAGAAACCTGCGTTTGAAATCATTGCAAAAAGCATAAAGACAAGGAGCTGGTCGTTGCTCTTGATAACGTTTATCGCCGCCTTGAACGAAAACTTTTCGTTGTTTACGATGATACGTCTTTCTTTTGTTGAAAGAACGCTGATGAGAGCAAAGAGGATAAGTCCGCCTGCCATAATGACCGACCATTTACCGAAACCTTTGCTGAGTGTGTCGGAGGTCATAGCATCAAGCTTACTGCCTGCAACACCGCCGAAGAATGCGACTGCCATCGGAGTAAAAATAGAGATGATTCCCTGACCGAGACCTGAAAAAGCTCTTGCGATTGTCGAAACAAGGTTTCTGTCTTTTTCTTCAGATGCGAATGAAGGTACCATTGACCAGAAGGGAATGTCTGCAAGAGTGTTTGTCATACCCCAGAGCACATAAAGCACAGCTGCATAAACGTAAAGTCCTGTTGAACCTGAAGCGAATCCGGGATTGTTGAATAGCAGACATAGAACAATTGCGTTCAGCATTGCACCCATTAAAATCCATGGGCGGTATTTACCCATTTTTGTTTTTGTTTTGTCAACAATCATGCCCATCATCGGGTCGTTGATGCCGTCCCAGAGTCTTGCAAGGGGAGTGATGATAAGCAGGAATGCGGGGCTGATACCGAGCGCATTTGTGAGATAAATTGAGAGATAGGAATAGAACATTCCGTAGCTGAGGTCAAGACCGACGGCACCTACGCCGTAGCCGAGTTTTTCGCCGAGACCGATTTTTTTCATTTCGAGGCTCCTTTTATTTCAATGTTTTGTCGTAGTTGTATCTTCTTCTGCTTTCCGTACCCTTGCCGAACTGGATTGCTTCTTTCGGGCATCGGTTGATGCAAGCTGTACAGTGCTGACACTTTGGTTTTATCCATATCGGTTTACCGTTCTGAATTTCAATTGCGCCGTCGGGACAGTTTTTTACACACAGACCGCAGGATACGCATTTATCGTCTGCATAAAACTTCTTTGTTGTTCGAAAAAAATTATAAAGCTTCGGAACGAAGAGGCTTTTAATTTCGCCCTCTGTACTTCCTGCACGTTTTTTTGTTGATGAATTTATGTCGGCACAGACCGATTCAAGTTCTTTATCTGAGTGAGCAAGGTATTTCTGTGCCTTTTCTTTGGGACTCGGGTCATAAAGCATAACATAGTTATCGGGCATTCTGAGGGAATAGCTGAAATCAAAGTTTCTGCCAATCAGCTTTGCGAACATTTTATCTGCTGTGCCTGTGTTTGCGCCGCAGGTGATAATGCAGTAAACATAATCTCCGAGCGAATTCTTAACCTCGGGCATCGAACCAAATCGCTTGATGATTTCGGGCAGACCCCAGAAATAAACAGGAAAAACGAATCCGGTTCTATCATTTTTTTCTTTTATTTTTTCTTTGCCGTTCAGAATATCGATGATGCTGATTGCTGTGTCGCCGGTTTTTTCGGCAATAACCTGCGCTGCGTGTTTTGAATTACCCGTTGCAGAAAAATAATAAATCATAAAAACACCTTATTCGAATTCTTTTTAAAATTGTAGCATTGACAAAAATTTTTGTCAATAAATAATAAGCAATGATTTGTGCATAATATAAACGAACCAAGAGTTCAATATTTTTTAAGAGAGGAACCTCGAAATGGAAAACAACAGACAGAATAACCAGCAGAATCAGCAGAACAATCAGCAGAATAACCAGCAGAATCAGCAGAACAACAATCAGCAGAATAAAAACCAGCAGAATCAGCAGAACAAGAAGAACAACAATAAGGAAAACTTCTGATTACAAAGCGGCATCGATTTCGGTGCCGCTTTAACCTTTTATCAGACTTTGAACATATTCATCAGATGGTTAAATTTTATATATACAATCATTAAATTTCTTTCTTTTTTGTGATATCTAAAAAAATTGAAATCCGCTCAAAAAAATTCGCAAAAAAATCTATACAAATCAAAAAAATTGTGATAAAGTATTAGTGTTTAAAAGACTCAAAGGAGTGTTGTGTCATGACAAAGATTTATGAAGGTAAAACAAAAGACGTTTATTCACTTGAAAACGGCAACGTTATGCTTAAGTTCAAGGACGATTGCACAGGTAAAGACGGCGTGTTTGATCCCGGTGAAAACACAGTAGGTCTTACCATCGAAGGCATCGGCAAAGCAAACCTCAAATCATCAATCCACTATTTTGAGCTTCTCAAGGCTGCAGGCATCAAGACTCACTATGTAAGTGCAAACATTGATGAAGCAACAATGGAAGTTCTTCCCGGCAAGGTATTCGGTCACGGCCTTGAAGTTATCTGCCGCCTTGTTGCAACAGGCAGCTTCATCCGCAGATATGGCGAATACATTGCAGACGGCACAGTTCTCGAAGGCGGCTATGTT
>JAZNHM010000230.1:0-2047 GCA_045576955.1 Acutalibacteraceae bacterium
AGTTAGCGTAGTTGAGGATGATAACATCATATTTATCTGTGCCGATTGCTTCGAGAAGCTTATCTGTTACTTCATAAGCACTCATTTCGGGCTGCATATCGTAAGTTGCAACAGCGGGTGACTTAACGAGAATTCTGTCCTCACCGTCATACTGCTTTTCAACACCGCCGTTGAAGAAGAATGTTACGTGAGCATACTTCTCTGTTTCGGCAATTCTGAGCTGAGTCATACCCTTCTGCGAAAGGAACTCGCCGAATGTGTTATCAAGTGTCTGAGGCTTGAATGCAACGTTGACATTGGGCATTGTTGCATCGTACTGAGTCATGCATACATAATAGAGATTCTTGAGCTGTTCACGTTCAAAACCGGTGAACTCCCCGTCAACAAAAGCTCTTGTGATTTCTCTTGCTCTGTCGGGACGGAAGTTGAAGAATACAACCGAGTCGTTATCCGAAACAGGCTGAGCATCCTTTGAAACAGCGGGAACGATGAATTCATCTGTAACTTCGTTCTTATATGATTCTTCAATCATTTCGCATCCGCAGTCAAACTTAACACCTTCGCACTTTGTCATTGCATCGTAAGCCTTGACAACTCTTTCCCAACGGTTGTCTCTGTCCATAGCATAATATCTGCCCATGATTGTTGCAATCTTGCCTACGCCGATTTCAGCAAGATTCTTATAGAGGTCAGCAACGAAATCCTTGCCTGATGTGGGGGGAACGTCTCTTCCGTCCATAAGACAATGAACAAAAACTTTTTCAAGGCCCATATTTTTTGCCATCTTAACAATGCCGTAAAGATGAGTGTTGTGGCTGTGAACGCCGCCGTCTGAGAGAAGACCCATAAGGTGAAGCGCAGAGTTATTCTTTTTGCAGTTTTCCATTGCACCGACAAGAGCTTCATTCTCAAAGAAATCGCCGTCGTTGATTGACTTTGTGATTCTTGTAAGCTCCTGGTAAACAACACGGCCTGCGCCGATATTGGTGTGACCGACTTCACTGTTACCCATCTGACCGTCAGGGAGACCTACATCCATACCTGATGCGCCGATATAAGTCATCGGATTTTCTGCCATAATTTTATCAAGATTAGGGGTTTTAGCCGAAACAATTGCGTTACCGTAATCGCTGTCGTTTCTGCCGAAACCGTCCATAATGCAAAGAAGAACAGGTTTTTTGCTCATAATAAACAATCCTTTCAAATTTTGGTTGTAGGGAACACTCTTGAGTGCTCCGCATATAAATCGGAACGGTCAAGACCGTTTCCTACTTTAGAGTGACGGGAGTAATCCGAACTGTGTTTTTTATCGGATGATTTTTGGCTGTTGAGTGAGCAGGAAGGCTGACGCCTTTCAATCACGAAACGCCGAAAAGCGTTGAAAAGACTTGCTTTCAGGCATAGTTCGGATTGCTCCCGTCACTCTATCCCACAAAAAGCGGGAACGGTGTTACCATTCCCGCCACAGTGTTAAATCTTATTTAGAAGCAGCTGCAACAATTGCTGCGAACTTCTCTGCAACGAGTGATGCGCCGCCGATAAGGCCACCGTCAACATCGTACTGAGCAAGAAGCTCTGCTGCATTTGCATCGTTCATTGAGCCGCCGTACTGGATAACAAACTTATCAGCAGCATCCTTTGTGTAAAGCTCTGCGATAAGAGCACGGATAACTGCGCAAACTTCGTTTGCCTGCTCGGGAGTAGCGGTAAGGCCTGTGCCGATAGCCCATACGGGTTCGTAAGCAATGATGATGTTAGCAAGCTCAGCTTCTGAAACACCTGAAAGTGCAACCTTTGTCTGAAGTCTTACAACTTCAGCTGTGATGCCGAGCTCTCTTTCCTTGAGAACTTCGCCAACGCAAAGAATAACCTTAAGACCTGCATTAAGAGCAGCTCTTACACGGTCACGGACTGTTTCGTCTGTTTCACCGAAATACTGTCTTCTTTCGGAGTGACCGATGATAACATAAGGAACACCTGCTGCCTTAAGCATTTCAGCTGAAACTTCACCTGTGAAAGCGCCTTTTTCTGCCCAGTGGCAGTTTTC
>JAZNHM010000231.1:0-1707 GCA_045576955.1 Acutalibacteraceae bacterium
TTAACACACAAATAGCAAAGACTGCATGGATTATTCCGTGCAGTCTTTTTCTTGTATATGTAATTAAATCTTCTTCACGCATTCAAATGCGCTTCTCGTTGCATCGGCGATTCTGCCGACTTTTTCGGCGTCACCGATGAGGTATGTATTTATTCCTGCATTATTAAGCTCGTTATAAAGAGCATTCTCACTCTTTGCACCAAGAGAAAGAACGACATAGTCTGTTGCAACTTCCGATTTATTTCCCTTTTTATCCTCAATAACAATTGATTTTCCCTTGATTGCGGTGAGTTTTTTTGAGGTGAGAAATTCGGTTTTCTTATTTTTAAGTCGGGGCATTATATCGTTTATGTGCTGATGCCATATGCCGGGTGCGATTTCGTCAGCCATTTCAACAACGGTCACTTTGTTGCCGGTTTCGGTGAGCAATTCTGCGGTTTCAAGTCCCGTCATACCACTGCCGATAACGGCAACTTTTTTGTTTTCAAGCACAACGCTTCCATCGAGAATATCGGTTGTTGTATAAACATTTTCACGGTCATAGCCGTCAATAAATTTCGGTCTTGAAGCATATGCACCCGTTGCACAGATAACGGCGAAAGGCTTTGCGTTTTCAACAAATACTTTGGTAACTTCCGTATTCATCAGAAACTCAACGCCGAGTTTCTGACAGCTTGTATGCAAATCTTCTATACACCACAAAAGCTTATCTTTATGAGGCGGTTTTACTGCGAGATCAACCTGACCGCCGAACTTATCGCTCTTTTCCGCAACGGTAACGGCAAAACCTCTTTTTGCAAGAAGCTCTGCGGCGGTGAGTCCTGCGGGACCAGAACCGACAACAAGAATCTTCCTGCCGTTTCCGTCATTTTTCAGCTCATATTTTTCGCTTCCCACAAAGGGATTGACTGCGCAATAGCCGTGGTCGCCTATGTAGGCATTATTCTGCATACTCTCGATGCAGTAAAGGCAGCAGATACAACGCTTGATATCCTCTGCGTGTCCGCTTTCCGCTTTCTTTGCCCAATAGGGGTCGGCAATATGTGGTCTGCCCAGCGAAATAATATCCTGAACACCCTCGTTGAGTTGGCTTTCCGCCTGCTCGGGACTTCTGATAAGATTTGCCGCAATAACTGGAATGCTGACGGCATTCTTTACCGCCTGAGCCATATATTTTCTCCAGCCGCATTCGAACGATGTCGGCTCAAGCCAATAATTAAAGGTGTCATAAGATGCAGAGGAAACGTCAATAGCGTCAACACCTGCTTTTTCAAGCCTTTTTGCTATTTCAACGCCTTCGTTGAGGTCGTATCCCTTATCTTTTTTGCCAATCATCGAGTAGCATTCGTCAACTGTGAGACGGACAATAATCGGGAAATCAGCGCCGCATTTTTCTCTGATACCTGCAATGATTTCAAGAATAAATCTCATTCGGTTTTCGAGACTGCCGCCGTATTCATCGGTACGTTTGTTGGTGTTGGGCGATAAAAACTGCTGAAGCAGGTATCCGTGAGATGCGTGAAGCTGAACGCCGTCACAACCCGATTTTTTGACTCTAACTGCAGCATCGATAAAGTCATTTATAAGGTTCTTGATTTCTTTTTTGGTGAGTGCTCTGTTGTTGCCGTCGGAGAAATAACTGTTTTCGCATTTTGAGGGTGCAACAACTCTCGGAACAATGTGATGCTTCATAAGGAGTTTACCTGC
>JAZNHM010000232.1:0-10010 GCA_045576955.1 Acutalibacteraceae bacterium
CCATAATAATGGTGTCACCCGGGGTGTCAAGGTTCATTGCCCAAGCAATTCTGAAGTCGAGGATAATACCACCTTCAAGACGGATGAAACCTGCAGCAAAGTCATCAACGCCGAATACATCGTGATGCTCATAATCGGGGCTCTTGCCGAAGAAATCTGACTTATAACCCGAAACTGTGAGGGGCTTGGGATAGCCGATTGAATTGAGAACCATATCGAGTGAATAGCAGCCGATATCGCCGAGTGCGCCGATGCCTGCTGTATCCTTCTGAATGAACGATGTGCCGAAGGGTGTGGGAATGCCTCTTCTTCTGCCGCCACCGGTCTGGATGTAATAAATTTTGCCGAGTTCGCCGCTCTGAACAACTCTTTTGAGCATCTTCATGTTTTCGTCAAAACGAGGCTGGAATCCGATTGAAAGAACGCCCTTGCTTGCCTTTTCTGCCTTGCAGATTGCAACAGCTTCTTCAAGAGTAACACACATAGGCTTTTCAAGAAGAACGCTTACGTTGTGTTCGAGAGCATAAATTGTACATTCTGCATGAGTTGCATTGTATGTACAAACACTTACTGCATCGCAGATGCCTGCATCAATAAGCTCCTTGTGGCTGGGGAAGAACTTAACATCGCCTTCAACGCCGTATCTTTCGCAGAATGCTTCTGCCTTGCCGGGAACAAGGTCTGCAGCAGCAACAATTTCAACATCGGGGCACTTCTGATATGCCTTCACGTGTGCTTCTGCAATCCAACCGGTACCGATGATACCAACCTTGATCTTTTTGCTCATGTCTCTGACTTTTTCGTCAGCGGGAGCATCTTTGAACTTATCAAGAATATTTTCTGACATAGTAACTTACCTCGCTTTTATTTTAATTTACCAATTAAGTGTTTTAAGGTATTCTCTGCTGAGTTTTACTGAATTAAGCGGAGTATCACCCTTTGCGGGGGAATCCTGCTCAACAACAACCCACTGTGCACCCGCGTTTTCGCAAGCAGCAAGGATTGCAGGGATATCCTGAACGCCGTATCCTACGGGCATAAAGGAGAATGCATCCTCTTCCTCCTGCTCTGCTTCATCGTCGATGCCGATGAGGTCATAAAGCTTGCCGAGTTTGTCGCCGCTCTTTTTGAAGTCCTTGAGATGAACAACCGGTGAACGTCCGCTGTATTTTTCAACATATTCTGCAGGATTAACTCCTGCAACGTTTACCCAGCAGCAGTCAATCTCTGTTTTGAGAAGATCCTCGGAAATGCTTGAATAAAGCACGTCAAGAGCATATTCACCGTCGATGGTAACGAACTCAAAATCGTGGTTATGGTAGAGAAGCTGAAGTCCGAGAGCCTTTGCAGCTTCACCGATTTTACGGATTCCCTCAACCGTTGCTGCAAAGCCTTCTGTGCCGGGTCTGCATTCTTCGGTAAGATAAGGAACAACAACATACTTACATCCGATTTTTGCATAATCCGAAAGCACGCCTTCGGGATTTTCGAGCATATCGTAATACGGAACGTGCGCTGAAATAGGAACAATGCCGATTTCTTCGCAGAATGCCTTTATTTTTTCAGGATCCTCTCCGAAAAGTCCTGCAAACTCAACGCCATCATAACCGAGGTCTTTCATCTGCTGAATTGTGCCGTAAAAATCCTTTTCCATTTCGTCTCTGACAGAATAGAGCTGGACAGCCACGGGAAGTTTCATTTTGAAGCTCACTCCTAAATTTATTAATTATAATTATATAGTTACGCTATATATAGTAGCACAAGTAGAAATTTAATACAAGTATAAATGAAAAATATTTTTATTTATTTTCGGCTGAACCAAGATATTTTTCAGCTATCTCCGCCGCACACCTTACAAGCTCCGAACAAGGACGCTTCTTATAGTATTCTTTCGTTCTCTCCTCAGGTACAGGCGATGAATTTTTCTCCGCAAGGCCAAGAAGCTCACGGCAGACAATAGAGCCGTTCTCTTCTTTAAAATCTCCCGCTGCTTTCTGAATAAGCTCATAAAGTGCAGCTTTTGCTTCCTTGTTGTTTGGGTCTGTCGATGCAAATTTGTTTGAAAGTATCATTGTCATTCCGCTGACCGCACCGCAAACCTCACGCAGTCTGCCGAATCCGCCGCCGAAACCTGCCGAAAGACGCAAGGCATCTTCTTTTGTTATGTTCGTTTCATCAAGAAAAGCGCAAAAAACCGCCTGACAGCAGTTGCATCCGCTCTCAAATAACTTCTTTGCTTCATCGGGTCTGTTCATATATGCACTCCTTTACATATTATAGATATAGTATACCTTACGGACAAAAAATGTCAAACATTTTCATTTAAGAAAGAATATTTCCTAAAAATTAATAAAATATTAAAAAATAAGTATTCCATTTTTCGGTATGATGTGTTATAATCCGATTATACATCCCCTGATTTTGGGGGAAATATAAAACGGAGGATGAAAAAATGTCCAAAATTAATTCAGCAACAAAAAGAATGCTTGCACTTCTTCTTGCAATGACTCTTATTTTCTCCGGCGTAGCTATTACTTCCAATGCGTCAGGCGAAAATGAACAAGAAACCGTTGTTACTCGCAACCCTGATCTTACTAACATTGTTGATGATAACATTTCAACAACACCTACTGTTCCTTCAACAATTCCCACTACTGTTCCTACAACAGTTCCTGCACCCACTGTTCTTGTTCCCACCATCGTTTCCAAGAGCGATGCAGACAGAACAATAACCGTTAAGCTTCCCACAGTTAATGGCTATAAAGTTCAGATTCTTGCAGAGCCCTCAGCAAGCTACACCGACCTCAATAACGGTACATGGCTTTTCCTGAATCTTACTCCCGGCCAGAAATACACATTCAAGGCTTATATCATTTTCAACGGAGCTCCTGTTTATTCAAGCGGTTCAGTTGAAGCAACAATCAAAGATAAGTACCCCACTCCCAATGCACCCGTTGCATCAAAGGTTACATCAACATCAATCACTGCAGTTAAGGTAAGCGGTTGTGAATACCGTCTTACATACGAAAACGGTAATGTTGTTAAAACTTACAACTGGAGCGATAACGTTTTATTCGAAAAGCTTACAGCAGAAACCATCTACGTTCTTTCAATCAGAAAGAAGGGTGATGCAAACAAATATGCAAGCGACCCCAGAAGTATCACAGTAAAGACACTTAAAACCGGTAAAGCTGAAGCTGTTGGCACTCCCGTTCTTGTTGACAAGACAGATAAAACCATAACTGTAAAGTGTGCTGAAGGTGACGAGAAAAAGAACATCGAGTTCTCAATCGACAAAGGTAAGACCTGGCAGCACTCCGGCGAGTTTAAGAACCTCACTCCCGACACAATCTACGGCATTATCGCAAGAGAAGTATATGATCCCGCTGTTCAGGATCCTAATCCCTCAAGCGGAATTCTTGAACGCAGAACAAACACCAAGGCTCGTTTTGAAGCTTCTCTCAGCAAATGCACATTCAAGCTTGCTGAAGGTAAGGTTTATGCAAATGAGCTTATCGGCGTAACTGTTACAGGCGATGCTCCCTCAGACCTCTACCGTGTAGAATACGGCGACACAAGACTTGTTCCCGATTATGTTCTTATTGACGGAAGAAAGTATTATATTGAAGGTACTAAGGGCGAAATTCTTCCCGGTGAAGACAACGCAAACAAAAAAATACAGATTTCTGTTGTTTATAAAAAGGAAAGATATATCGGCGGCAATGCTTGGGAAAAAGTTGGCGAAGTTTCATCCAAGCAGGAAATCGAAGTTGGTCCCAACAGAGACATCTTCGTTATCATCGGCGAATTCTTTACTTCGATTGCTAATGTGTTGCTCAATACAATTCCTGAGCTTATTCTCGGTACCGGCGAATATTGGGAAAAGGGTCTTGCTCTTCTCTTCGGTATGTTCGGTGATCTTGGCGGCAAATAATTAACAAACAAAAGACACTTTCCTCTCGGAAAGTGTCTTTTTTCTTTGACTTCCAACGCAAAAATGCCGGCCCTTTCGGACCGGCATTAATATTTATTTGTTGAAATACTGAGGAAGGAATTCCTTGTGTGCTTCCTTGAGCTCGTTGAAGCATTTGACAGTCTTCTCATAGTCACCTACAAGAGGATGAACAAGAAGACCCTTGATTGCATAATCATCGTCGCCTGTGATTGCAGCCTTTACAGCATACTTTTCGTATGTCTTGACAACTCTCATAAGACCTATGATATGGTCATTGATTTTTTCTGTTACGGGAACGGGTGTTGCGCCGTCTGCACCAATAACAGCCGCAATTTCAACGATATCGTCGTCAGCCATGAAGGGAAGAGTGCCGTTGTTCTTGATGTTTACAACATGAACATCCTTCTTATCATTTGCGATTGAATCAATAAGTGAAACAGCTGCAAGCGAATACTTGTGACCGCCTCTCTTATCGAGAAGTGCAGGCTTTGTAACGATTTCTTCGTTCTGATACATTTCAAGAAGCTGTTCTTCGATTTCCATGCAAACTTCTGCACGGGTCTTGTCGTCTTCTCTCTGATGAGCGAGCTTTGCTTCACGGCAGTAATAATACTGGAGATATGACGAGGGAAGGCCCTGAACAGTCTTGAGGCAATCGATTGAGAAGCCGTCATCCTTGATATTTGCCATAACCTTGGGAGAGAAACCGCTTTCGATAAGACCGGGAAGAAGCTCTTCACCGTTCTTCTTGACAGATGTAATCCAGCTGAGGTGGTTAAGACCTACATATGTGATTTCGCTGTCTTCGCCTGTGATTTCCTTGACATCGTCAAGCATATCAATGGGAACATTACAAAGACCGATGTTCTTAACGTTTGTGTGGTTGAGAATAAACTCGGTAATGATACCCGAGGGATTTGTGAAGTTAATAAGCCATGCATCGGGGCAGATAGCTTCGATTCTGTCGCAGATATTCTTGATAACAGGGATTGTTCTCTGAGCCTTGAAGAAACCGCCGATACCTGTTGTTTCCTGACCGATGAGGTTATATTTCTTAGGAATACTTTCATCAAGATGACGGCAGGGAAGCTTGCCTACACGAATCTGTGTAACAACGAAATCCGCACCCTGAAGGGCTGTGTCAAGGTCGTCTGTGAAAACAACTTCACAATCATCTCCGACATTTTTGAGCATTCTCACACAAAGATCGCCAACGATGTTTCTTTTTCTTTCATCGATATCCATAAAAGATATTTTCTTGAGTTTGAGGCTGTCCTTTGCCTTAAGGAAACCGTCTACAAGCTCGGGGCAATATGTGCTGCCCGAACCGATTACAGCAACATTAATTTCTCTCATTGTTATCTATCTCCTTATCCTGCATAATCCTGCATAATCCAATTTATACAACCTGTAACGGGAAGTGCATCAAGCTTTATAAATTTGAGCTTCTTACCGCTGAATTCTTCAGCCTTTGAAAGAAGCATATCAAGATAAAACTTGTTATCAAGCTTGACGTTGATTGAACCTGAAAGAACAACTTCAACCTCACCATCGCCGAAATCCAGTTCATTTGAAAGAGCCGCAATAAGCTGTGCGCCTCTGACAGCCATTCTTTCACAATAATCGCGTGCGGGTTTGTCGCCCTGCTTTGCTGCTTCAAAGAAGAAAGCAACCATATTTCTGATATGCTCTGCACCTTCTTCGCCTTCGATTTTTTCGATAAGACCAAGAACCTCGCCTCTGTCCTTAAAGCCGTATTTCTCCATCACCATAGGAGTGATGAGTGTCTTTTCAAGACCGAGGAAAAGTTCGTTATAAACAAGTCTGAAAGCTTCGATAACGATGTTTCCGCCACCCGAGATATCGCCCGAAAAATCGCCGAGACCTGCAAGCTGAAGCATCTTGCCGTCAAGGCCGATACCGTTGCAGCAAACACCTGTGCCGCAATTGTAACCGATTGCGCTCTTGCCTGTTGCACCTGCTTTTACAACGATGAAACCGTCATTGAAAACTTCAAAGTTATCAAGACCCTTTTCACGGAGCTTTGCACACATAATATCGTACTGATAAGGATGGTCAATACCGGCAAGACCCATAAGAGTGAAGCTTACATCAGCAAGCTTGATGCCTGCTTTTTCGCAAAGCTCGTTGAGTCCGTTTATAATAATATCACTTGCGCCGTCGAATGCGGTTTCGATATTTTCGTGGTTACTGCCAGCACCTGTTACGGTTTCAAGCATATTTTTGTTTTCGTCAAAAAGGGCAAATGCGGTTTTTGTTCCGCCGCCGTCAACACCGATATAATACTTCATCTCTATCTCCTTATTACTCAAAAAATTCTTCACAAACATCGTCAAGACAGTACTTGCCTCTTCTGCAAGGTTCTCTGTCTATCCACATACCGTTGGTGAAATCGGGGAATGCAACGGGTGCACTTCCGAGCGCAATAGACTGCTCGGAAAGGCAGGTGACAGCCATCATAACAGCTGTATCATAAACGTCAATGGGAGGCTTTGCATCAAGTCTTACGCTCTCTGCAAATGCAGAAAGAACAAGATAGTCCATGCCTCCGTGACCTGCATGAACGCCGTCTTCCTGATACTTCTTCCAGAGAGGATGCTCATACTTCTCGCGATAGCTATCAAAATCCTCGGGATGATGCATCCAGTCGCCCTCTTCGTGCTTTGTCTGACCCTCGATATAAATTGACTCGCCGTCCTCCATGTAGATGCCCTTTGTGCCCTGAACGCGGTAAGCTCTTGAATAGTGTCTGGGAAGTGAGCAGTCGTGAGTAAGAACAACTGTTTCACCGTTTGCACACTTGAGCATTGTGGTTACGATATCACCTTCGTTGAAATTATAATTTGCAAGGTCATAATCTTCGCCCTTGTTATTCTTTATCCATTCATTAAGACCTCTTGATTTGCTTGCCATTGAAACGAGAGAAACAAATCTGTTGCCTCTGTTGATGCCGAGAACCTTGGTGATGGGGCCAAGCTGATGGGTGGGATAAAGCTCGCCGTTACGAAGCTGGAAGTTGAAAAGTCTGCCGTGTCTGTTTTCTCTGCCAAGGCTGATTTCGTCACGAAGGTCGTGCTGATATCCGCCTGCCATATGTATGATTTCGCCGAAAACACCCTTCTTTACCATGTTGAAAAGAGCCATTTCGTTTCTATCATAACAGCAGTTTTCAAGAAGCATACAGAACTTGCCTGTTTCTTCGCTTGTTCGTACAAGCTGCCAGCATTCTTCGATGCTTGCGGCGCCGCCTACTTCCATTGCAACGTGAATGCCCGCTTTCATCGCATCAACAGCAATTCTTGAATGAGTAATCCATGTTGTTGCAATATAAACACCGTCAAGGTTTTCTTTTTCAAACATTTCTTTATAGTCAAGATAGAAGTTTGCATCCGTGCCCACTTCTTCCTTTACTATCTCAGCGCCTCTCTTGGCTCTGTCCTCATATTTATCACAAACAGCGGGAACTCTTACTCCGTCGCATTTGAGAAGCTCACGGAGCATACCGGAACCTCTGCCGCTTGTTCCGATAATACCGATATTAACAAATTCTTTCATAGCAATACCTCTGTAAAAATAAAAGTAACCGTCGGACATTCTCCGACAGTTACCATTATAAAACAACTTTTGAAAAAACGCAATATTATTTAAAATATCTTTTAAAATGTTTTTGCCACTTCATAATGTAAAGTGTGATCATCTTGGTCATTGCTATATCATACATAATAAAAGCAAGCGTTCCTGTGCCAAGAAGAACAGGAATTGCCATTGCGCCGAATTCCTCTGTTTCGTCAATGGTAACGCCCATAAATCTCATCATCAGCGCATACGAAACAACCATCGTTGCAACAAAAGTTACAACCTTAAGTATCCATCCGATAATACTGTTAAGCCGGGATTCAAACGCAGCTTTAATTATCGGATAATATCCAAAGAACGCAAGATACATAACCGCAACTTCTTTATCGGGCACAAGCAGCATTCCGAGAATTGCAACCGTGCAATAAGCACCGAATGCCCACTTTTTGTCGGTTTCAACAACCATAAAAACTATCAACATCCCTGCTGCCGCAGGCAATGCATAGGTCAGAAACGGGATAATCGCAACCAAAATCATCATAACAAGCGACAATGCGGCAACAATACCGCCGAGCGCACATTTAGAACTTTGTTTCATTTATACTCCACTCACCTTTAACAGCAGGGAATAATGTCACCGCCGAAGCATTCGCAACAACAGTCTGCGCACAAAAGCCCTGTGCACATATCACATCCCGAGCAACCGCTTTTATCACCGTCCGAGCTGCGTCTTTCCGTTCTGTATCCGCCTGAACGTGCGTTATTTACCTTGTTATATGCCATTTTATATGTGTTGTTTGACGGGTCAAGATTGCTTGCTGTTGCAAAGTTCTTTGCCGCCTCTTCAAGCCATCCCCGTTTCTGCTGGATTGTTCCCTTAAGGTAAAACCACTGTGCATCTCTTGAGTTTTCGGGAACGCCTTCAAGAAGTGTCTGAGCATCATCAAGTCTGCCCGAATTGATTTTTGCTCTGATATCAGAATAATCCGGAATATAGTTATAGTTACTGTTACCACCATTGTATGAACCGTTTGAATAACCGCCCATGACTATGCTGTCGTAAGCTTGGTTGAGTTCATCAATCTTCTTGCCGTCATCCTGATATTTTCGCATAAGCTCTCTGTAAGCAGCATTTATCTGTTCCTGGGTTGCTCCTTGCGGAACGCCCAAAATCTCATACGGATTTCTCATGTTCACACCCCTTTTTATTACTTTCACCATACTTGCTCAACACAGCTTTTCTGCTGTGGTCAAGTCCGTCAAAAACTATATTTTCAATTATATCTTCAAATCTGGTTTTCTCAATTTCATCAAGTGCATCAAGCGCACCGCTGTGAGTAAGATTAAGGATTTCGTTTGCTTTTTTTGCAAACTCCTTTCTGCATTCTTTATCTTTTATATTTCCGAATTCCGTTTTAAACGGATTGAAGCTTCCGCTTTTTAAATCATCTTCAAGATCGTCCGCCGCATCGAGAATATAAACAAATCTGCCAACCATATAGCCGAGAGAATAAAGCTTGTTTTTAATATCATTATCAAAACCGAGCGAAATGACTTTACCCAATGCATCAGCGCTCAGATGAGCCGCTTCATCAATTCCGACTTCGTTTTTCTTTTCAATTTCAGACTGGTTTTCCATTGAAACTCGGATGATTTCTTCAATTTCAGGAGCAAGCCTAACGGCTTTTTTGTGCATAAGCCAAACTATCGGATAAATCAGCGCTGCAATAAATTTTGACTTTAAGCCATTGTCGTAAAGATTGTCGAGAACTTTATAGTAAACCGTTATTATAACTGCGTGTGAGCAATAATCGAGCTCCCCTTTTTCGGAGCAAATCATACATTTTTTTGCAAGGTTATACGGACATCTCTTTTGGGAGAATAAAAAACACTCTTGCATAACAGCGAGCCTGAGTACTGCGGCAAATGCAAAATCGTAGCTGAGAAAAAGCTGAGCTATCGGCGAATAATTTCTGCCGAGCGCACGGCAAAGAGAGCAGTAAACGCCTCTGTACAGCTCATAATCTTTTATTTTCATTTCGGGCTTGAAAGCCTTGACATATCCGAGCAAATTCAGACCTCCGCAAATGTGTTCCATTATATATTATAATATATTTTCACAAAATCGGTTAACATATTGTAAACTTTTATTTTACACATAAAAAAAGCGGGTGATTCACTCTGAAATCACCCTTTATGAGTATATATTTTTTATCTTATACCGTAATTTTCAATAATATAGTCCATATCCTTATCGCCCCTGCCCGAGAGATTGATGAGGATTGAGCCGTGGTCCATAGTTTTTGCAAGCTTCATACCGTAAGCAACGGCGTGTGAGCTTTCGATTGCGGGAATGATACCTTCAAGACGTGAAAGCTTGAAGAATGCATCAATTGTTTCTTCGTCATCGATAACATCATACTTGACTCTGCCGATTTCCTGAAGAAATGCGTGCTCG
>JAZNHM010000233.1:0-16339 GCA_045576955.1 Acutalibacteraceae bacterium
GAATTGAAGTTGGAATAAATGATGATAATATTCCCTCATTAAAACTGTTCAAAAAACAAGGTTTTATTTTTGAATCAAAAAACGGCGGACTGATAAATTTTGTTTATGAAAGCAAATAATCAAATCCAGATTTGTCAAGCAAGATCAAAACAATAGATTGAATTTTTTGTCACAAATCATTTTTTACGGTACACGCGGAAACAAACCACCTGATGTTTTTTCGATTGAATTGTGATTTGTCGATAGCTTTTACATAAAACTCTAAAATTTTTGTGCGTCGCCAAAAATTACTCAAAATTTGAATCTCCTTCGGGCTGCGAAAAGCCAGTGTTTCGGTTCGCTTTCGCACAACTTTCCAATACGGATTCAAGGTTGTTCTCAAGAAGTGAGCATAATGTTAATATTGAATGTTGGAGGCAACAGTATGGATAAAACAGAAATTGCTGCATTTTTTGATTCTTTTGCGGATTCATGGGATGCGGATATGATTAAAGTGCAATGGAAAATTGACAAAATACTGGATACTGCCGATATTGCGCAAGGCAAAATAATTCTTGATGTAGCCTGCGGCACAGGAGTTCTGATACCCGATTACATAAGCAGGAAAGTCAAAAGATGTGTTGCTGTTGACATCTCACAAAACATGATAAAAATTGCCAAAAACAAGTTTTCAGAATATAAAAACATTGACTTTTTATGTGCAGATGCTGAAACTTTTGAGTTCGGCGAAAAATTTGACAGCATAGTCATTTACAACTCATTTCCCCACTTTGCAAACCGTAATCTGCTTTTTGAAAACCTGTGCAGAATTCTCAAAGAAAACGGAAGAATCACAGTTGCGCACGGAATGAGCAGAGAATCCCTCATTAAGCATCATTCGGGCAAAGCAGAAAGAATTTCAACAATCCTTCCCGAAACGGATGAATTGGCCGAAATGATGAAGCCGTATTTTGACATTGACACAAAAATCTCATCCGACGAAATATATATAGTTTCCGGTAAAAAACACATATAAGAGAAAAACCACTTCACCGTTAATGATGAAGTGGTTATCTTTTTTATTTGTCAGACTTGTTAAAATGTAATTCTTTCATCCCCTCAACCTCATCGCAAATCGCTTTCAGGTTGCAGGTATTGCAGTCAAAAACTATATTGTTCATAACATGATTCAACGTTTCCGCAATTGCATAATTTTTTTCTGCAATTCTTTCGATTTGGGGATAATCGGCTTGGGGGGAGGTTATAAATATAACCTTAACACCTTTGATGGCAGGAATCTCTTTATATTTTTTAATCATCAAAGAACCGATTTTTTGAAAATCCGCACCGTCTTTTATTGCACTTTTTGAAACACGGACAGCTTCTTTATGAGAGCGAGAGGTGCTTCGCATCATATAGCCTTCGGGGAAAGTGTGATACTTCACATAATCAATCTTTTTTATAAGATTATATTCTTTCTGTTCATCGCCGATATCATCAATCTGCACAAGGGTGATGCGTGCAAATCTGCGGTTATCTTTGATATCTCCGATGTCGTTGCCAACAAGAACCACACCGTCAGAAACCTCCGAGGATGTAACGAGATTAAATCCCACTCCTTCGAGTTCAAATGCGGTATCACGTCTCATTATTATCTGACTCTCACCAATATCCCGCCATGGTTCATCCTTCAAAAACTCTTTTTTCGAAAAAGATGATATCAGATTTTCGGTTTCAAGAATCAATGAATCAAAAAATTTCATCAGAGCTTTTTATCCCTTTTCATAGTGTCGTAATGTTTGCCGAGAAGGTCATAAATCTTGCGTATAAGTTTCATATCCGCGTTGAAATAGTAGATTGTGAACGTAATAACAAAGAAAGCAAGGATAACACCGAGAATAATCAAAACAACTTCCATATTATTTATCCAGACCTTTCTGGCGTGCATATTCAGCCGCACCGAGAGCCCCCATAAGCTGAGGGTCGGTTGAAAGCTCAACAACCTTGATTTTTAGTACCTTTTCAATAGCTTTCTTGAGTCCGTCATTCTTGGCACAGCCGCCCGTGAGGGTTATGCTGTCGGTTGCGCCTGCTTTCTTTGCCATAACAAAGCATCTTTTTGCAACAGCAAGCTGAATGCCCGCAGCAATTTCGTCCATTGGTTTGCCTTCGCCGACAAGCGAAATAACTTCACTTTCAGCAAAAACAGTACACTGTGCGGTGATAGGAATTGTGTTCTTTGCTTCAAGCGAAAGCTTTGAAAATTCAGGAAGAGTCATTTCAAATGCGTTTGCCATCGCTTCATAGAATCTGCCCGTACCCGCGGCACACTTATCGTTCATTGCAAAGTTTTTGACAGTACCGTCGGTATCAATCGAAATACCCTTTACGTCCTGTCCGCCAATATCTATAATCGCCTTGACTTCGGGATTGGTAACGTGAACACCCATCGCATGACAGCTGATTTCCGAGATATTTTCATCGGCAAAAGGAACTTTGTTTCTGCCGTAACCCGTACCGATAAGATAGGTAAGCTCTTCTGCTGAGTTAAGTCCGTCAACCTGTGCAACCGCATCATTCAAAGCGATTTCAGCACTTGCAACGGGATTTATTTTGCTTCTGTTTGTGACGTTTGCAACAATTTTGCCGTTTTCATCAAGAATAACGCATTTTGTATATGTTGAACCGACATCACATCCGCCGAAATATTTCATAATATTACTCTCCTTTATTAACAATTACCAAGCAAGGTCATCTTCAAAATCAACAAGTGAGGGGTCAAGAGGCTCCTCCTGAAGAACGCTCTGCATATACTTATTGACCTGCTCACGCATATCACGCCTTGATATAGTTCTGGGATCCATCAAATCCTGCTTGACCCAGATAAAATTGATATTGCGCTCTCTTGCCTGGTCATCAAATATGCCTGCCAGTCCATCCATACCCTTGCACGAAATCTGGTCATACATAATAACCGTATCGGCGTCGTATTCTTCGACGATTCTCCAGAGCTCGTCAACAACATTTCTGTAACCGCCTTTGGTATGCTTACGCATAATCGAACGCTGATATGTTTTTGCAACATCTTTGAGAGCCTGTTCTTTGTCTTCCGTGTTATATTTGATATAGGAAATCATTGTTTCCATATCCATAACAACATTCATACCCCAGCAGTTTTCAAGCCAGTTTGCAAAGCTTGTGTAATAGTTTGCGGGGCAGCTCCACACAACAGCACGATGGCGCATTTCTTTTGAAACGGGTTCTTTATTCTCGTAACCCTTCATCATAAGCTTGTTGACCTTTTTATCAACCTTGAGGAAGCGCTTGTCAACACCGCCTGAAAGATTGAAATAATAAATTCTGTAAAGCCAGAATGCCGCACCGGTCATCTGCGGATATTTTGTTTTGTTGATATCCCATTTTTCAAGCTCATATTCAAGCTGTTTGTTTGAATTCTTAAGAGCTTCGAAGAAAACATCCCAGTCAAACTTTTCGCCCGTCTGTTCTTCAATAAATTTAATGAGTTCTTTGACTTCTTCAACCGCATATTCCTGAACATCTTCGTCATTATAGCGAAGAGGAATATTGAACAGGTGAACAGGAAGGTTAAGACGTCTGTCAAGGAAGGTTGAGTTCATAACCGAGCCGTCACAAGGCATATTCGTAGCAACCATACAGCATCCCATTTTGGGATAATCGTCATCGATTGCAACACCTGCCTCGGCACTCGGAAGCGGGCATACGTCGGCAGGTACGCCGAAGCTTTCCGTAACTTCAAGGTAAGGCGGAGTTATCTGCTGGTCAACCATCGATGTGAGGAAAATGGGAATTGTCTGCAAAGGAATAACCGTAAGATTGGGAAATCCCGAAAAAATTTCGTTCGGAATAATTTCATCTGTAAGAACAATCTTTTTTGAAAGCTTATTCTTGGGATTGATTTTTTCATCGGCAACAAAGGACGTGTGAATAAGTCCCGTTGCGTGTTTTACAATCATGTTGAAATGAAGGTGAACGATGCGAAGATGCGTTCCTCTCAAACCTGCAGTGTGTCTGTCAATGAACGAGGGTGTTGAAAGATATGACGCCATCCAGCGGTATTTCCAAAGACCTCTGACAGTTGATATCGGTGCTTTGAGCACCATTACTATCATATCTTTCCACGTTACAAGCCAACGGTAGTAGTCATACATTGTGTCTTTGAGACCGCGCCATTCTCTGTGCTTGAGCACAGCCTTGCGGTCATCGGTATAAAGCTTGCCGAGATCAGCCATTCTTCTTCGCCTCTCTTTCCTTTTGGATTTTTTTAATTTCAAGGCTTTCAACAAAAGCCTGAACTCGGGTGCGGAGCTGACCCGAAGCCGATGCGGTATACTGTCTGTCAACCGCCGCGGTGGGCACTCCGTAATCGTTACTCATAACATACGATGCAAGAGCTCTTTCGTAACCCCAATATTCGCAGAACTTAAGCTGTTCATACATAACACCGTCTGCGTGATATTCGTCAACAAGGTGCTTGACATAATCTCTGCGCTCCTGCACCTTTTCGTGGCTCATATAACGGGGGCACTGACTTGTCTTCAGATAATGCAGACAAATCTGAGTCAGAACATCCTCGTCGGGATTAATTTTTATTTCTTCTCTGCCGGGCATAGAACCGAAGCAATATCTGTCGGCAACAACAAGTGCACCGCTGTCTTCAATCAGTGCGGTGAAATCGGGGTCATCCATTTCGGAGCCGACAACAACGATTTTTGCCCTGTAATTTTTCTTGGCATCGGGTTCACGTGTTTTGAGTTCTTCCGCGGTTTCACGAAGCATCGGAAGAATAAGCGACTTGGGGCAGCAATAGGTAACAAGGCTGAGAATATGATATTCATAACCCGTTATTCTCGGATTATCTTCCTTGCGGTAATTGCCGATTTCAGTCATAAGACGGCAAACCTCATTATGCTCTTCAACCGCTTTGAGGAGCGCTGCATCCGATGTGTCAACGCCGTAAACCTCTGTCATTTTGTTAAGAATTTTGTTTCTTGTCTGTGTGACATAATGCTTTACTGTGTGGTCGGCAATCTTGAATGGCATATCAAGGAAAGTCAGGAAAAATTTATCGTTCTCAACAAGATTCAGCAGTTCAAAATGCTCGGCAGCTCTGTTCATTTCAGAGCAGGTTTCACTTGCAAGCAGCGCATCAAGAAAGTTATATCCGCCTTCAATAGCACGCTCCAATATTGCTTTTGAATATCCGCAAAGAAAGTTGCTCATATAGTATGTTGCAATATCCATTGAGCCGGTGCGCGGTGCGCGGAGTCTGACGGAAAAGCAGTTTCCGCAGTTAAGTAAAACTTCGGGAATGTGGTAGCAGGTATAGCCGAGCGCAATTCCGCCATCGGATTTCGCTTTCTGAACAAGAGCATTGTTCGCTTCCTGAAGCAGATTTTCGAATTCATAAAGATGCTTTAAATCTCTCACTTTAAAATCTCCATTTCAATAAGAGCTTTTCTTGCGCCCTCAACAACATTTGAGTCGTCGGGCAGTTTTGTTATATCCCTGCCTTCAATATCATATATTGCAAGATTTGAATCTGTGGGAATATAAGACAAAACAGGAATTCCGTTTGTATCAATGTAGGAAATAACGCTTTCATCGGGTATTCTGTTGACGATTGCTCCGATTTTTTTATACATCACAAGCTCATCGGCAACGCTCTTGATTGTCGAAATAACCTGAGTGCCTTTTTTGCTTGCATCTGTAATCAGAAGAAGGTGCGATACCTTTTCCATAACGCGGCGGTTTATCTGCTCAATACCCGCCTCGCCGTCGATAACAACATAGTCAAATTCATTTGACAGAATACTGATTACCTCTTTAAGATAAGTATTTATTTTGCAATAACATCCTGCACTTTCAGGTCTGCCAACTGCAATAAACGCAAAACCGTCTGTTTCCACAAGGGCATCAAAAATTTTGTATCTTGCATCGCCGAGAAGTTCGATTGCCGCCCTTGTCTGACCGTCCTCAACGGTTTCAACAATCTCCTTACGGATATCGTCAATTGTCATTTTAACATCAATACCGAGTGCAGTTGAAAGACCCACCGCAGGGTCAGCATCGATAGCAAGTATCTTTTTATCGGGATATGCCTGCACCAAAAGTTTTACTATTGCGGCTGAAATTGAGGTTTTTCCAACGCCGCCTTTGCCAGAAAGAGCAATTATCGTTGCAGTTTCGTTCATTATTGTCACTCCCAAGTGAATATTATATATATTATAACATTATCAGGCAATTTTTTCAATCGAATTAAGTATTTATCAAAGACATTTTTCAACAATTTATTTTATATTATCATTGTAACTTTTCGATATATGTGTTACCATAATCATATTAAAGAAACATCGGAGGAAACTATGAGTTATTACATAGCGCAAATTTTTGGACTTCTTGTTACGGCAGGAGTAATTATCACCCAGCAGTTAAAAAAGAAAAAACAAATGCTTATTGTTTCAGTTTTTGTTAATATTTTTTCCGCTGCGAATATTCTTTTACTTGACGGATTCAACTCCGGTGTTATTGTTTGCCTCGTAGCAGTTCTTCAACTCCTGCTGTCAATATGGCACGAATTCAAAAACACGGATGTTAAACTCGCTGAAAAAATAATATTTCTTATTCTTTATGTCGGCGGAGGCATACTCGGCATTAATAATCCGATTGATTTACTTTCAACCTTTGCTGCACTCTTCTATATGCTTGCTGTTTTCCAGAAAAAAGAGCAGCATATCAGGTTGATGCTGCTTGTTAATTTATCAACATGGACAGTTTACCACTCCATACTCGGTTCAACCGCTGTTTTCGCACAGATTGCAGGAATCATTTCATCGTTAATCGCTCTATACAGATACAGGAACAAAGATAAAAAAGACACTGAGCAAACCGCCAACAGTTAAAGCGGATTTTATGAACAGTATCAGTGCTTTTTCCTTGCAGTTCTCATTGCATACGGGTCACTTGTATCACTTTTTGTTAATCCCGGTGCACCGCTGGACACAAGCGATTACTCCCCTGTTATGAGATTTATTATCACAAGTGACGCACAATTTCTTGCAACCGTTTCCACCTCACACGATGACCGTTCGTTGGGCAAAGCACCCTTAACCTCTACGAGGAAATTATGGGGCAAGAAACGGATTTTCACCGAACTTACCGTTGACGATATCAAAACATTCCATCCAAGTGACTACAGATTTGTATCAACTTTCTGGGTTGTTGAAATCGATGCCGATATTCATATACAGAGTATTTGCGGTTGATGCCGACGGCAACAGAACATCCGTCGGAAAAACCGTTGCAGGATATTACAGATACAAAGTACCCGATACAGTTAAAATTGAGCTTAAAAATCTGCCTGAAAACAATTGCACGCTTGAGGTTGTTGCGGGAAACTGCTACGGAATGCAGTCCGAACCATTAAAAACAATGTAACTGTATAAAGATGGTGTTAAAATTAAGAAATTTTTGAAAAGAGTGGTAACTTTTATGATTTGCGCTTCTATGCTTGCTTCAGCCTGTGCAACCGGTGCTTCTGCAGCAACAGAAACGGAATGCCGCGGAAGGTGTAAGCATTCACCGGTAATCGTTCTTCCCGGCATTAATCATTCACCCGCATATCTTTATGATGAAAACGATGACCCTGTTATATATAACGGAAATCACATCGGAAGCACACTTCTTATTCCCAACGAAGCCGCACTCTCAACCAATGCAATTGTAAAGCTTGCGGCAAGCGTACTTGCAACAATAGTATTTCAGACCAACATTGGAATCGACAAGATCGCATATGATCTTGTTTCCGATATTTTAAAATATCAGAGGTGTGACGAAAACGGCAATCATATCGAAAACCTCAAAACACAGAGATGGAACTATTCTCTTGAAAAGATGACAAAAGAAGAGCTTGACTGGACTTACAGAATGGTGCCGATGAAAGCCCTTGTTGATGAAATCGGCGAAGATCACGTTTATTTTTTTACATTCAATCTCGTAGGCGACCCGATGGACTCAGCGGATGAACTCGATGAATATATAGAAATGGTCAAGAAACAGACGGGGCATGATAAAGTCACCCTCCTTCCCGTCAGTCTCGGCGGTACGATTCTCACAGCTTATCTTGAAAAATACGGTCACGGTAAAATCGACCAGATCGTCAATGCAGTTGCCTGCCTTGACGGAACGGACATAGCGGCGGATATCTTTGCAAGGGAATGGCGTCTTGACAACGAATATCTGTATCATCAGTTTATAACCAATATTTTTGTTGAATCCGAAGGCAAGCCCACTCTCGGATATCTGATAAACACGCTTCTTCATATTATTCCCCGTTCGGGTGTTGAAGCACTTCTTTCGGGTACAATAAGCGGCATTCTTGATACATTAATGCTCAATTGCCCGCAATTCTGGGCAATGCTTCCATCATACAGATACGATGCACTTGCAGTAAGATATCTTTCAGACAAGCCTGTGCTCAAGTCAAGAACCGACAGTTTTCAGCAAGCACGCCTTAACCTTAAGAAAAACATCCTTGATGCAGTTGCAGACGGTGTACGAGTGAATTCAATCGCAGGTGCAAATCTTGACCTTGGAGAAGAAATGTATACATATTTCAACATTGTTGCATCGGCAGAAAAAGTCAACTCCGACGGCATTGTGAATCTCACTTCAACAACACTCGGTGCAACGGGTGCCGCAGGAAAACAGACGCTCGACGACGTGAATCACCAAAAAAATACATACTGCAGCAATCCCGATCACAATCACGTTTCACCCGACAATATGGTTGACACCTCAACGGCAATTCTTCCGGAAAACACATGGATTTTCCTTAATCAGCACCACGAAGTGGGCTACAATGACGTTGTTCTCAATCTTGCAAAAGCAATTATTATCGGCGAAGTAACCGATGTTCACAGCAACCCCGAAATGTATCCGCAGTATAACGGACCATGCTACACTCAGAGCATACGCCGACGGAAGCTTCCCGATGCAAAGAGAGTTGACCAATCAAATCTCAGCGAAGAAGATAAATCAGAACTCAACGCGGCAATTGCCGAGGGTGAATCAGTTCTTAAATTGACGATTGCAGATCAAGCGAGAGTTGAAGCGGCAGAAAACAAACTTATCGCCATTCTTCACAAGGTTGGTGCAGAGGGATATGAAAACATCGAACCCGAAAAGAAATCAAAGCTTGACACAATATGTGAGAACACAACCTATGCAATGAGCAAAGGTTCACTTTTCCTCTTCGGAGGCGGCAGTCTCGTTGACAGATTACTTTATCCTTTCAGATATTTGTTCGGGTTGATTTTCAATAGTAAATAATATTTCTCTTGAATTTTTGATATATATGTTATAAAATATTTATACCCCACATTCAAGGAGGATTTTTATGCCTACATCAAGCATTACAAAAATAAAAACCAAGAGAAGCGACCTTTACCTGCGCGTTGCCAAAGGTCACTTCGCAACTAACCACGCTCACAGCAACTATTACATCGATGTTGCCGCGCAGAAATCCCGTCTGTCGGAAGCCAAAGCAGTTGCTCAAGAGCTTTGCAGTAACAGCAACTATAAAACAAAGATAGTCGACACAATCCTCTGTCTTGACGGCACAGAAGTTATCGGCACCTGCCTTGCAGACGAACTGACAAAAAACAATTGGATGAACATAAACGCCCATCAGACAGTTTACGTTGTAACCCCGGAAACAACAAGCAGTTCACAACTTATGTTCAGAGATAACATCGTTCCTATGATCAAAGGCAAGCACGTGCTGGTTCTTGCTGTTTCGGTTGCAACCGGCGGAACAGTCAAAGCAGCAATGGAAGCTGTAAAATATTATGGCGGTGAAATCGTTGGTGTTGCTTCGATTTTCGCAACTGCTGACAAATGTGACGGATACCCCGTCAATTCCGTATTCAATCCCAAAGATCTTCCCGGATACTTCTCAATTCCTGCTCATGAGTGCCCTCTTTGCAAAGAGGGCAAAAAGCTCGATGCGCTCATCAACAGCCACGGTTTCTCAAAGCTTTGATAAAAAGTATAACCACCTACAGATTGCAATTAAGCTCTGCAGGTGGTTTTTTATTTAATAAAGTTTCGGATTAAAAAAGTTATATGTTTTTCCAAGAAAACCGTAAAACGCAACCGCATAGGGATTGATTGCATCCCATATCGGCTCGTCATAGAGTGTTATCCAAGTATAAATTCTTTTGGTGAGATGTCTTAAATCATTGTCGGAAAGGGCAGAAATTTCGGAAGATATTCCCTCAAAAATTTTATATTCCGCATTTTCACTGTCAGTATCAATTTCAAAATCGGATTCCGTAGCAAAAAACAGATACTGTAAAGAACGTAAACAGCAACGATGATATCAGAACACGCTTATAAATTTTTAATCATTTTCATTTTTCTCGTTTACTATCTTATATCGACCAACTGCTGTCAACAAAACGTGTTTGGCGATAAGGAAATGCGCTGAAAAAATCATCTGCATTGCCTTTGATTTCTACACCGTCTATGTAAATCGCACTCTTTGCGGTATGCCCTTCGCCCGCAAGCATTAACCTTGCAGCGGCCGGTGCAGTGAGAGAAATATCGTAATAGCCGTCATTTTTTCTTGTTACAACAGCTTTCCCGTTCTGATATTCAACCTCAAAAATCCCGTTATTCTGTTCAAACTCATCAATGCTGAGAACGCGGAATTTTCCGTGTTTTTCGGGATAAATGTTGTTTTCAAGAAGCTTTTTCATGTTATAGATTCTGCCTGCCGCACCGCTGTCGTATTCATAGGTAACGCTGTCAATACGGTCTGCAATGCAGGCAAAGTCACTGCCCTGATACTGCTTTCTGACTTTGAGAAATTTGACTATTCCGTCATAGTTGCGAAGAAAACCGATTAACCCGTAAACTGCTTCGGGAGATAACGCAAACAATTCTTCAACATTAAGTTCATCAGGTCTCTTTACGGTAAAACGCACATAACCGTCGGCAATTCCGTTTGCGTCACGCCTAAAATATGTGTAGTCCGCACTTTCAAGAGGTGTGTCGCAGAAATGTTTTTTCTCCTCACGCAGAGTCATCAGATTTTCTCTTAACGCACATTTCGCGTGAAGCTCACTGAGCTCATCAAACTGTTCGCCCGTATAAAGAACAACATCGGTGTTACGCGGAATATGTTTAAGATTTTCAAACGGAACTTTTATTGCAAACATACGATTGAGATTTGCATATCCGAATTTTTCATAGTATGCAATCGAAAACGGATGCAAAAATCCGAACGTCCAATCATTTACAATGGCTGTTTCACCGATTTTTTTCATAATTTCACGGATCCCGCCCATTCTGCGGTATTCCGGCTGACTGCAAACACCGCTGACAACAACGGAATTCAGAAAATTGCCGCAGTAGTTGGTTCTGAAATCGAATATTTCAACGCCTGCAATGAGTTTTCCGTTTTCAAATGCCGCGAGAACGGGCATTTCAACCGTGCTGTCTTCTTCTGCATTAAATTTCCATATGAACGATGCTGCCGAAACTTTTTGATAATCAGCCGCTTCGTTTGGTGTGATATATCTTATTTCCATAGTTATCTCCTTAAAACCAAGGATTAATTCTTACCCACGCCTATCTGTGCCTCGGTTGCAAGCCTGAGCATTGCTTCGTCATCGCTTTCAACTGCATCCGACATCAGTTTGCGGCGTTCAAGAAGCTCGGCATACATTCTTTCTTTTTTATCATTATCAAGATCATAAAAAAGCATAGGTATTATTCCGAGTGATCCCGTCACTGCAGGAATAATTGTAAACATAGCAAAAAGGAAGAATTTAACCTTATCTGACTGTTCGGCACCGGTTCTGAAGGCATTTGCTTCGTAGCCTATCATCTTCTTGATGGCTGTTGTAACAACCGTGCTTGTGTTTGATGAAATCTTTGCGGCTATACCCTTTGCAACAGAAGCCATAGCCTCTGTTCTGTAGCCGTTTTTCCATTCGCAATAGTCCATTGCCTCATTATACATTTCCGTTCCTATAACGGACTTAAGACCAAAGAAGAGAGTCCAAATAATTTCCCAGATAGCCATTGCAAAGCCCATAGGAACAACCTTCTGATACATACCACCCGAATAATCCTTTTTCAGACCTATACACCCGAAAAGAAACACGGGAATATAAAGAATATTACCAATTTCTTTCGCGAGTATGTAAAGCAGACGGCTTGAGAAACGTCTTCTCATCCAGGGTACCCACGCATAGCTGGCAGGACTTATGGGTGCAGCGGGAATACCTGCCACAAGTGTCATAGAGGAGAAATGAAGAACATCGGTATAATAGTCATCTTCGCTGCCCTTAATCGCAAATCCGCTGAGAAAATCCGAAAGTGTTATTAAAAGCAACGGTTTGTTTCTGATAACGGATTTAATTGACATAATAACACTGGGAGATTTTATTGACTGCATAACTCTTTCTTCTGTGTTATAGAAAAACCAGAATGAAGATGCACCGGATGCAATGGTTGTAAAGCAACCCATTCCGACAAAAAGATTTGTATATGCCTTTGCAAGCTTACCTGCATCGTTGAGATACATACTTCTTAGAACATCGATAAGAATTGTTACCGCCTGCTCGGGAAGCTTTTCACCAAAGAATCCGGAAGCGAAGTTTGCAAGAGTAATAAGTCTTGTTCTGTCATTCGGGTGCGGAGTCATGGTTGACATAAGACCTGTTCTTGAAATGGTCTGGAAGGTGGTGATGCCTTCTCTTGCAATAGTCAGGATCAGATAAAAGACAATCTTGCTTATGTCTGTTTGTGTTGTACCTTCAAACAAATGAGGCATAAGCCAATAAAGACAGGTCAGAACACATCCCGGAACTGCGAGAAAAAGAAGATACGGTCTGAATTTACCCCAACGGGTACGGGTTTTATCAACAACCGCTCCGAAAAAGATATCGTTGACTATATCCCAGACACTGTTAATCGTGTTTACAACAGTCTGTAATCCGAGGTCAACACCTACAATACTCGTTATGAAACGGGTTGAAAAAATATTGATGTTAAAGCTTTGCGCGGCATCCCAGATTATAAACCCGACAGATTCTTTTGTTCCGACATACCGACGGTCCTGAGTTTTTGATGCAGCGGAATTTTCTTCTCGCTGCTGTTGCATACGGCGGAGTTCTTCAAACGCTTTTGCGTTTGAGAGATTGTCATTATTTGTTGACACAATTGCACTCCTTTGTTTTATTTATATTCTATGACAATAGAATTGAGCGCACCCATAACGGTTGAACCCGCCTTGCTTCCTGCCGAAAGCATTTCCTCATAATGTCGCTGAGGTTTGCCAAAAAGCTTTTCGCCGAGCTCAGTATTCCAAAGCGAGTCAGCAATGAAAGGTGCGTAATCATTATCAGGAACAATATATCCGATGGCATCGTTACAAAGACCCATAACAAGAACGGTTTTACCTTCGTCGACAATATCTGCAGTATATTCGAGAGTCCAATCCTCACCGAGATAAGACTGAGTTTTGTCAACAACATTGCCGTAAACAAGCTGAGGAACAAGCTCACCGGGAACTGTAAGCATTACTATATCCTTACCCACTTCGAGATATCCGACCTCGGAAATGATTGAATAGCCTGAAGGTGCGGATTTATCACGCACAACGGTCATTCCGAGGAGACCCGAAACAACACCGAGTTCCATCAGTCCGTATTCAAGAGGAACCGTAACTTCTGCCATTCTGACATTAATCATCGGTGCTACGCACTTTGCACTTTTTTCGGCTTCAATAATAATTCTTGCAAATTCATAGCCGAGTTTCTTTGCCTGTTCATAATCTTCGGTTTTGGGATCAGCTGCGATTTCAGCCTCAATTTCAGCCAAAATTGATTCAGTCTTTACGCCTCCGGCGTTAACCGAAATCGGTGACTGTGCCCCCTGAATAAACATAAAGTTCATTCCTTCGGCATTCATCTTATATTCAATATAGTTGGGATAATCGGCAGAAAGAAGCTTTGTTTCTCTGTTGATTGTCGTGGGATGTCCACCGACATTTGCAAATACAGTGGGTGCAGAAGAAGCGTTATCGGGTACAAACTTGAAGCAGGCAATCACATGCTGATAGCCTTCCATATCATATCTCTTATTGAAAATATAACCGTATTCATCATCGAGATAGTTATTGTTTCTTTCGCTGTAACCGATACCTGCAGTTTCAAAATAATAAAGTTCACCCGGTTCTTTATTCATATAAGCTTCAACAACTGCATCGGATGCACCATCAATCATAAGCTCATAAAACTCGGGGTCAATGCTTCTTGTTTTCTCAACAAAAGGCAAAAATGAGAAAAGATTTTGGAACACTGTTTTAATAAGTGGCTCAAGACCGAATCCCTGAGTATCGATAACTGTGTGGCAATGTGTGCTGTTGATATTGATTGCAACAATGTCGCTTGCAACACCATTATCCTTAAGCTTTCGTTCAGCTTCGGCACGGATTGTGCGCACATCGGCATTACAAACTCCGATACCGTCAATTGCAACCATAACAACCGTGCCTCTGCCCGAATTATCACTGATTGCAACGGCATTTGCGCCCTGGTCATCATAAACACCGTTGATTTTCTGGGTGAAATAACCGCCTGTATAATATTCTTTTGAGCCGTCTTTGAGGTTTTCGGGGACCATACTTGCTTTGCCGAAACCGAGATGCCATTTTGCATCGGCAGCAGGTTCATCAAGGAAATTTTCTGTTCCTTCATAGAAATTTTCACTTTCACCTGCATAGTATTCGTCAACGGTTTCAAAATCCTTGGGAAAAAGAGCACCGAATCCCATAAAAACAGCATTGAGCAATCCGTTGATTGCGTTGGTGCAAAACATAATTCCGCTGTTATCGGCAGCCGCGCCATCGGTTGCACCTGCAAAAACCGTACCTGTAAACATAACGGCAATTACCAAAACAAGAGAAATAACCTTCTGAAGTTTGTTTTTCATTTGACATTTTCTCCTTTTATTTATTTTTTCGGCTATCTGTAAACTTTTTTACGTTACTTTTATAGCTTATTCTGTCGCTCAGATTACCGAAAATGAAATAAAGATCTCCAAGCGAATATTTGTTATAAAACTCGCCCGTTTTCATATTCATGGTAAAAGTTCTGTCAAGAAATTTATCGAGAAAACGCTCGAATTTATTCGGGTACATATGTTTAACCGCATATTCTGAAAACACATAATCAAACTTTCTTTTTTCAAGAGCATCAAAATGAGAATCACTCTTGACAAAAGAAACATTTTCTTTAACTGCGGTTGCGGCAAACACCACAATATCCTCATCGACGGGAAGTCTGGTTTCACTTCCGTTTCCGAGAGGAATCTCTGCGTGAAAAACATAAAACTGTTTCGCAGTCATATTACCGTCTTTGTTATGAGTGTGAGTCAGAGTTACCGCCTGCCTCAAACAAAATTTCTTTATCACCGTTCAATGAGGTTAAAAGCAGATAAACACTCTTATATCCGCTTCCCGTATAAATTTCGTGTTGCTATTGTGTATATTTTAGGTTTGTTTTTATCCATAAGCTTATCTCACACTGTCATAAATATCGTAGAAATTGCCTATGAAAGCGGGAGCGGCACCCTTGCCGTAAGATATAAGACACCAGGTATCGCTGTCGTAAGCATCAGAGTTTTCGTTATACTGAATACCTGCAAGACAGTAGTTTGCGGGATTCGCAACATAGCCCGCCGCATCATTCATAAGATCCATAATAATGATATCCTCGCCGGTATACTCTCTGATGGGAGCAAATTCAAAGCCGTCCGCACCGTTTCCGCCGAGAAGAAGCTCGCCGAAGGTTTCGCCGGGGCTCATATAAACTTTCATATTATCCCCGATTTCAAGATACCCTACATCGGTGTCATAAGACTTAAACATAAAACCACTGATATGAGAATTTTAAAGGTTTTTTTCATAATATTACCTCTTTCCTCATTAATTAATTTATTTATCACATTTTACCATCTCAATTATAAAAAGTAAATATTTTTTGTGTAATAAAGCAATAAAGTCAGGACCTCCGGCTAAGCCGGAGGCTTGATTAAGCCCTATAAGGGCATTATACGGACGAAACCCCTTAAGGGGCACTGAAAGGTTTGCCGACCGCATCCCTTTTCCAGCTACCCCTCAAGGGGTTAATTTTATGCCTTCTTGTTCTCGCTACCCGTGAACGGGTCTACATACTCTTTTAGGCTCATTTGGTCTGCTATTTGATCTTCTGCTAACTGATTCAAGTCGGAGGCCAAGCGGTCTTAG
>JAZNHM010000234.1:0-3010 GCA_045576955.1 Acutalibacteraceae bacterium
GTGCTGTCGCTGCCCGGACCTGCAATGCCCGTTACGGAAATTCCGATATCCGCACCGGTTATGCGGCGGATTCCCTCTGCCATTTCCTTTGCGGTCTGTTCGCTGACCGCACCGTATTTCTCAAGAGTTTCGTTTTTAACCCCGAGAACCTTATTTTTCATTTCGTTTGAATAAGTGATTGCGCCGAATTCAAAAACCTCACTTGCGCCCGCAATATCCGTTATTCTTTTGGGGATATAGCCCGCGGTGCAGCTTTCGGCGGTTGCGATTTTAAGTCCGTTTTCTTTAAGAAGCTCAACCACTCTCTGCTCAATGTTTTCACTGTCGATGCCGTAAACATATCCGCCGAGCCTTGATTTTATCTCCTCAATCACAGGCAGGAGAAGCTTTTCGGCTTCATCCTCATTTTCCGCCTTTGCGGTGACTCGCAGAAGAGCCTCGCCCTTCTTTGCGTACGGTGCGACGGTGGGATTCTCATTTTCGAGCAAATCCGCGCACAGCTCTGCCATTGCGCTTTCGCCGATTCCCATAGTCCTCACCGTATGCGACATAATCGCGCCGTCAGAATACTCGGCAAGGTAAGGAATTACGCTTTCTTTATACATCGGCGCCATTTCGTAGGGCGGGCCGGGAAGAATGACGACGCATTTGCCGTCTTTTTTCAGACCCAGACCCGGTGCGGTGCCTTTGGAATTTTCAAAAACCGTTCCTCCGACGGGCACATATGCCTGACGGAGATTGCTTTCGGGCATATCGTAGCCCTTAGAAGCAAAATATTTTTTTATTCCGTCTGCGATTTTTTCATCAAGCTCAAGCTCAAATCCCATAACCTCGCAGCAGACATCTCTTGTTATATCGTCAGCCGTAGGCCCGAGACCGCCCGTTGCGATAACAATATCGCTTCGGCTGAGCGCCGTTTGCAGTGCGGCGGCAAGTCTGTCGTGATTATCGCCGACGGTGGTGTGGCGAAGCACAGATATGCCGAGTTTCGCAAGCTCGGTTGAAAGATATTTTGAATTTGTGTTAAGAATATCGCCAAGCAATATTTCCGTACCCACGGAAAGAATCTCACAAACTGACATACCATAGCTCCTTTCAGTCGCAACATTTAACTCTGCGTTCTGCACTCTGAATTCTGCACTTAATAAGCGTTAATATGAATAAATCTTGTTCCCTCAACCGCTTCCTTGACGAGTCTGTCAACCTCGAGTGCTTCTTCGCACTTCTCAACATAGTCAAGAGTGGGTTTTGTTTTGGGATGCTTCGGAGTAAATACCGTGCAGCAATCCTCATAGGGAAGAATCGAAATATCAAAGGTGTCGATTTTTCTTGAAATCGCAACAACCTCATCCTTGTCCATACCGATAAGCGGACGGAATACGGGCATTTCGCATACAGCATCCGTGCAAGCGATTGCGGGCATAGTCTGGCTCGCAACCTGACCGACGCTTTCGCCCGTGATGAGCGCGCCTGCGTGCTCTCTCTGAGCGATTATCTGCGAAACTCTCATCATCATACGGCGCATAATGACCGTGAAGATATCCTCGGGGCAGTTATCCTTGATGCTCTCCTGAGTTTCGGTGAACGGAACAACATAAAGAGTGATTCTGCCCGAATATTTGCTGACCTGCTTTAAGAGAGAATGAACCTTCTGCTCGGCTCTTTCGCTTGTGTACGGGGGTGAAGCAAAGTGAATCGCAATAAGCTCAAGACCGCGCTTTGCCATCATATATGCGGCAACGGGGCTGTCGATACCGCCCGAAATAAGAACCGCCGCTCTGCCGGCTGAACCTGTGGGCATACCGCCCGCGCCCTTAATCTGAGTGCCGTGGATATAGGCATAATTATCTCTGACCTCAACCATAACGATAAGGTCGGGATTGTGAACATCAACTGTCAGATGAGGGAACTTGCGGAGCAGATATCCGCCCGTTTCCCTGCAGATTTCGGGAGAAGTGAGGGGGAACTTTTTATCCGAACGCTTTGCCTCAACCTTGAATGTTCTGATTCCGAGAAGCTGGGGAGCCAGGTATTCTTCGGCGCTTCTCAGGATTGTTTCCATATCCTTCTCAACTGCGGCTGCTCTTGAAAAGCCCGCGATTCCGAAAACTTTTTCAATTCTGCTGACCGCTTCGTCAAAATCCGCAAATTCATCTACGGGCTCTGCAACAATCGTTGACTGTGCAATCGTAAAATTGAACTTGCCTGCGGATTCGAGTCTGCGGCGCATATTTTTAACGAGCATATCCTCGAAGGTTCTTCTGTTAAGACCCTTGAGGGCAAGCTCTCCGTTTTTTATAAGAATAACTTCTTTCATCTGTTTACTCCGAATTATTTATTTTACTGCTCTTATCACCTTTTTGCCTTCGGCAATTCCCTGAATAAGAGCGTCAACTTCCTGAATTGTGGTGTATCTTGAAAAGCTGATTCTCAGCGGACTGTCAAGCCTTCTGCGGTCAAGACCCATCTGCATGAGAACGTGGCTCTTTTTGCCCTTTGAGCAAGCCGAACCGCTTGAAACGCAGATTCCTCTATCTGAAAGGAAATTCAGCATCGGCTCGGACTTGATTCCGAGAACGGAAATATTCGTTACATACGGCAATGCATCGGGCGGTGAGTTGATGACGATTTCGTCAAGCTCAGTAAGCTTTTCAACCATATAGTCCCTGAGCATTCTGATATGCTCAAGCTCTCGCTGAGGGTCAGGCAAGGCTCTTGCGGCCGCCGCAAAGCCTGCGATTGCGGGCATTGCTTCCGTACCCGGACGGATTTTCTTTTCCTGCTCGCCGCCGAAGGTTCTCGGCTTTATCTTTACGCCCTTGCGGATATAAATTGCGCCGACACCCTTGGGACCGTGAATTTTATGGGAGCTGACCGTCATAAGGTCAACACCGAGCGAAACGGGCTTGACGGGCATTTTTCCGAATGCCTGAACCGCATCGCAATGGATAAGGGCGGGTGAACGAGCCGCCATTGCCGCTCTTTTTGCCGCCTGAACGGGCATTATTGT
>JAZNHM010000235.1:0-4574 GCA_045576955.1 Acutalibacteraceae bacterium
CCTTAAGGTCAATTTTTACACCGTTTTTTGAAAGCTTAGGTTCAATTTTTTTAAGAACAAAGCTGAGTCTTTTAAACACCTTAGTGAACGCATCTCCTACGGGAGTGCCTGCAACATAAGGCTGGTCACCCGCAAAAATTGCAACACCGATTTCGCCGGCAAGATCAATAATTTTTTTGTTACGGATCGACTTATCAACGTTCACAAAAAGAAAACGTGCAAGTGTGCCGACAGTTATCCCGTTAAGAAATTTTTTACCGAGTTTCTTAAAAATTCCGTCGCCGTTAAAAATTCCGTTGATTCGGGTTATTATTGAAGAAGCAAATTGATTATCAAAAAACTCATTTAAAGGAACCCCTCCGCCATCCTCTCTGAACTCAGGAACATCAATTGACTTCACTTCTATTTTTTCTGAGTCAAAAGAAATTTTTCTGTATTTAGCGGGACTTCCCGTAAGGCAAGATGTACAAATATCAATAAGGGTATTTCCCTTTTCGGAAGTGAATTTATTGATGCTCTGAATATGCATATGACCTGTCAGAACAAGCTTCACGCCGTTATCGGCAAGGAACGATGCGGTTTCTCGCCAGTTCTTAAGTTTTGCATCACCGACAAGATCAAACACGGGAACGGGCGGAATAATCGGATAATGACAGATTGCAATCACTTCACAACCGTTTTTCTTTGCATCATCGAGCTGAATTTTCATCCATTCCGTGAGTCTGTTATCAACTGTGCCCTTGGGATTCCCCTCTCCGTCACAGTTAATTGCAAGAAGTCTCAGACCTTTCTGAAGTTCAGCAATATAAGAAAGGCTTTGTTCGTCAATTGCGAGAGCCTGAGAATATCCGAAATCCTTATAGAGTTCAGGCAGAATTCCAAACGGCGTGCCTTCAACTTCAATACACTCATCGTCAACAAATGCCCTGGATTTTTCATTATAATCATGGCCTGCCGTAATAACAAAAATCTTTTTCCCTGCATTTCTGAGTTTATATAACTCTTTTAAAAAGCTCTTGTGGCTTTCTATTTCGCCATTCTTTGAAAGGTCACCGGGAATAATGACATATTCCGTTTTTTTATCATTTGCAATATCAGCAAAAACAGCTTTTACAATTTCGCTGCTTTCAGCCATATAATACTGCTCTCTTTTCATATATTCATCAAAAGCTTTTCCGCTTGCGCCAAGAGAAGGTTCAAAATAGTGAGTATCGGTCACAAGATAAAAATCAAAAGGCTTCATTTTCATCACCTATTAAATAATTTGACGATATTATAACATTATATTTTATCAATTTCAATGAAATGTATCACAAAAGATCGAGCTCACTCCATATCAGTTTTTCCGAATTTGTTCTTGTGTTTCCGAAGTTATCTTCAAAATTTTTGTAAGGTTTCGCACCGAGTCTGAGATAAAGACTTTTTGCACTTTCGTTTCCTCTGACAACACAGATACTCATCGATTTGTATCCGTTATCAGATGCATATCTGCCCATTGTTCTTATAAGTTCTGTTCCGATTCCTCTGCCTCTTGCATTCTCAGAAACGTGAAGCGAGTCAATATACCACGTATCTTTTATTTCTTCATCTTCCTTTCCTGCAGTAAAGCCGAGAAAAATATCAGACTCATATGCAACCCATATCTTGTTGTTTTCATCAAGATAATTCTGCCATCTGCTTTTTGCACCTTCAACGGTCAGTGAGTTTAAATATTCTTCGGAAAGCAAATCGCGATAGGTTGTTTTGTGATTATGAACATAGAGCTTTGCTATGCTGTCCAAATCATTTTCAACCGCAAATCTGATTATCATTTCACTTCCTCATTTTCAATTAAAAATCTCTTTTTCAATGCTTTCAATTATTTCCGAAGCACTTTCTGCAGTCTTTATCAACGCGCCTTTGCCGAACGGAGATTCAAGGCCAGCTCCTTTGATAAGCTCGGTCAAGGATATACTGCCTGTTCTCTTAAGAAAATCAACATATTTTTCAAGAGTTGATTCAAAATCTCCTCTTGAAAGACGAAGAAATCCGAGTGCAACACACTGCGCAATGCAGTAATCAATATAGTAAAACGGACTTTCGTAAATATGCATCTGATACTGCCAGCGGGTGCCAAGTTCGAGATACGGAATACCTTCGAATGAAAGATAGGGTCTGTATTTTCCTTCGAGCTTCAGATATTCCGATTTGCGTTCCTCGGGAGTAAGGTCGGGATTTTCGTACACAAGATGCTGGAATTCATCAACAATCGTTCCGTATGGAATAAATGAAAAAGCATCAACAATGTGTTTATAGCGGTATTTATCCGTTTTTACGCCGAAGAAATCTTCCATATATTTATGGCAAAGGAACTCCATGCTCATGCTGTGGCACTCGTGAGTTTCCATACCAACGGGATAGTCGGTTTCTGCAAATTTGAACATATAATCAGCCGCCAATGCGTGGCCGAATTCGTGGGTGATAACGTCAATATCGCCGCTTGTACCGTTGAAGTTTGCAAGAATAAACGGCTGTTTGTATTTGGCAAATGTTGTGCAGTAACCGCCTCCGAATTTGCCGTCACGTGCCTCAACATCAAAGGCTTCGGCATCAAGCATTCTCTGCATAAACTCGCCGATTTCACTCTTCATATCGTGATACATTTTGAGTGCGTTTACGAAAATTTCTTCCGTGCCGATAACGGGTCGGGGCATTTCCCCCGTAACGCTGATTGCATCGTCATAGTACATGATTTTGTCAAGATTCAGTCTGTTTCTTATGCGTTCTTTAAGTTCAGCAACGGCGGGAACGATATCGGTTTCAACGCTCTTTCTGAATGCGGCAACCATTTTTTCATCGTAGTCTACCCTGCCCATTCTGTAATAACCGAGTTCAACGAAGTTTTTGTAGCCGAGTTTACGGGCAATCTGTGTGCGGATTTTGACAAGACCGTCAAAGATTTCGTCAAAAGTTTCGGCATTTGCTTCCATTGTTTTACCAATAGCCTCTGCGGCTTTTCTGCGCACATCACGGCTGTCGTCTTCGAGTTTACCCCTCAAAACGGAGAGGGGCATTTTTTCACCCTCAAATTCAAATGCAAGCTCACCCATAAACTTTGAGTAGCGGGTTACAAGTGAATTTTCCTGCTGCAAATCCTCAATAACTTCAGGTGAGAATGTTTTGAGTGCCATCTCAAACCCCTTGAAAACTCTGGGATTTATAAGTTTTTCCGCTTCGGCTCTGTAAGGTGAGTCGAGCATTGCTTTCTTATATTCATTCTCAATTTCGGAAAAAAGCGGCATAGCGTTATCGTAATAATCCATCTCCGCATTGTAGAATTCATCCCTTGTGTTGAGAGTGAAACGGCAGTTTGCAAGTGCACAGGCGGTTTCTGCTTCTTCGCTGATTGCGTTGAATTCATCTCTTGCGTTTTTTAAATCTTCTGCACTTTTCGCCGCCTTGATTTTTTCAATTATCTTTTCAGCTTGCTCTTTTAATTCTTCAACCGTAATTCTTTTATACGGCATCTCGGAAACTTTCATAACATTCCCCTTTACGTGAATATTTGACAGTTATAGTATACTATGGATGAAGTGAGAAATACAACATTAAATTTCAGATATAATGTAAATTTAATGTTCTGTATTTACATATCTAAAAACTAATGTTATAATGCTGTGGTAAATTCCAAGAAAGGATATGATGAAAAATGAAATACGTAGGCTTTGCTCTCCTTGCCGTTCTTGCAGTTTTATTGCTTCTTATCGCTGTTTCAGCAATCAGAGCTGTTCTTATCAAAGCGAAAACAAACACCAATACACCCGCAATCAATCCCACAGAAAAAGAAGCGGAGGAATATGCAAAAAAGCTTTCCGCAATGATTCAGGTTCCTACCGTTTCTCTCAGAGGAAACACAGACCTCTCCAATTTTTATAAGCTTCACGAGGTTATGGAAAAGAACTTCCCCCTTATTTTTTCAAAGCTTGAAAAAACAGAAATAGACGGCAACCTTCTTTTCCGTTGGCCCGGTAAAGACCCCAACAGAAACGGCGTTCTTCTTATGGGACACCAAGACGTTGTTACCGCTGACGAACCGAACTGGGAACGTAATCCTTTCTCGGGCGAAATTTCAGGCGGAAACATTCACGGAAGAGGCTCGATGGACTGCAAATCAACATTTTTCTCGGAGTTTCAGGCTATAGAAGAGTTGCTTGCAGAGGGCTTTGAGCCCCCCTGCGACATTTATCTTGCAACAGCGGTTGACGAAGAAATCTCGGGCGACGGCGCACCGAAGCTTGTGAATTATCTTAAATCAAAGGGCGTTCATCTTGATGTTGCAATGGATGAAGGCGGCGCAATTCTTAAAGACCAGCTTCCCACAATGAAGGGTTGGTGCGCTGCAATCGGTGTGCTTGAAAAAGGCTACATTGACCTTAAGGTTATCGCAAAAGGCAAAGGCGGTCATTCATCAACCCCCAAGAGCAACACTCCCCTTGCAAGGCTCTCAAAGTTTGTTGCCGATATCGAAAAAGACAAGCCCTTCAAGGCTGAAATCTCAGGCCCCGTTTATGCAATGCTCGATCAGGCGGCACCCT
>JAZNHM010000236.1:0-16138 GCA_045576955.1 Acutalibacteraceae bacterium
TTGAAGAAAGCGGGAACCAATGCCCATATTGCACCTGCAAGTATGCTGGCAATTATCATAACGGGGAAGAGAACTACGGGCGGAAGAGCTTTTCCGAAATAAATCATACAGGCTGCAGTCGCCAAACCTCCTATAAGAACCTGACCTTCTGCACCTATGTTCCAGAATTTCATTTTAAAAGCAGGCGTAACGGCAAGTGAGATACAAAGCAAAATTGCAACATTCTGAAATAAGGACCATATTCTGCGTTCCGAACCTATGGCACCCTCAATGATTGTTGAATAAATCTTGATGGGGTTTTCGCCTGTCAGAATTATTGTTACAGCTCCGCAAACAATGAGTGCTGCAACTATTGAAAGAATTCTTATTAACCACGAGAGCCACATAGGCAGAGCGCCTCGTTTAACAATATGAAAAAGGGGTTCGTGCACTTTATTATTGCTCATTGCTTTCACCTCCGTGTTTGGTCATAAGCAGACCGAGTTCTTCTTTTGTTGCTGTTCTTGCATCAACAATGCCGGAAATTGTTCCTGAACTGATAACCATAATGCGGTCGCAAAGCTCGAGAAGAACGTCAAGGTCTTCGCCGACGAAGATAACGGCAACGCCGTTTTCTTTCTGGCTGTTGAGAAGATTATAGATTAGATATGATGAGTTGATGTCAAGACCTCTTACGGGATATGCAGCCATCAGAACCGTCGGAGAAGCGGCAATCTCTCTGCCGACAAGGATTTTCTGAACGTTGCCGCCCGAAAGTCTTCTGACGGGTGTAGAAGTGCCGGGAGTAACAACGCCAAGATCTTCAATGATTTTTTTAGCAAGATTTTTGGGCTGTTTTCTGTCAACAAACAGCGACTTGCCTTTTTTATAGCTTCGAAGCATCATATTGTCAACAATATCCATATTGCCGACAAGACCCATTCCGAGTCTGTCCTCAGGAACGAACGAAAGTCTGACGCCCAAATCTCTTATCTGAACGGGTGTTTTGTCACGGAGATTGTCAATCTTGCCCGATTTCGGGTCAGTGTAAAGAATATTACCGTCGTTAAGCTTTTGCAAGCCCGCAATTGATTCAAGAAGCTCACGCTGACCGCTGCCCGCAATACCGGCAATGCCAAGAATTTCGCCCGAAAAAGCCGTGAACGAAATGTTATCGAGCACCTTAACGCCCTCGCGGTTAACGCAGCTGATGTTCATAATCTCAAGCCTTTTTTCACAGTCGTGAGGCTCGGTACGGTCAATATTGAGTTCAACTTTTTGACCAACCATCATTTCGGTAAGTTCGGATTCATTGGTGTTTTTCGTTTCGACAGTGCCGATATATTCGCCTTTTCTGAGCACTGCAACTTTATCGGAAAGTGAAAGGACTTCGTGAAGCTTGTGGGTGATGATAATGATTGATTTACCGCTTTCCTTCATTTTACGAAGAACGGCAAAAAGCTTCTGTGTTTCCTGCGGAGTGAGAACAGCAGTCGGCTCGTCAAGAATAAGGATATCTGCGCCTTTATAAAGCACCTTTACAATTTCAACTGTCTGCTTTTCTGAAACGGACATCTCATAAATCTTCTTGTTAAAATCAATTTCAAAGCCGTATTTATCGGTAATTTCTTTAATTTTCTTTGTTGATTCCTTGAGATTGTATTTTGATTTATCATCGATGCCGAGAACTATATTTTCGGTTGCGCCGAATACATCAACAAGCTTGAAATGCTGATGAATCATACCGATTTTATAATCAAAAGCATCCTTTGGGGAACGGATAACAACTTCTTTGCCGTCGATGAAGATATGACCGCTGTCGGGGAAATAGATGCCCGAAATCATATTCATCAGCGTTGTTTTGCCGCTTCCGTTTTCACCGAGAATCGAAAGAATCTCACCTTTATTGACAGTAAGGGAAACATTCTTGTTGGCAACAACATTTCCGAATGTTTTGGTAATATTTTTTAATTCAATGGCGGGAACGTTCACTGTTTAACCTCCTGCAATTTTACTTTCAAAAGATTCCTCAGAGCCTGAACAATCTTTTCAGAATAAAATAGTGATTAGGCGGAGTGGTTAGCTCCGCCTATAAAACTAAAATTTATTAATATGCCTCGTTGAGAAGCTTGATGCCGTCAATCTTGAGGTCGAAATAACCAGCTGAACGGTATTCTGATTCGTGGAAATAACCGTCTGCAATTACTTCTGTGTCGGGTGTGTAAGCAGCATCTGTGTCAACGTCTGCCATGTAGCTGTCAAGCTTTTCGCCGTTAACTGTGAATGTTGCGGTGTCGAATACCTTGATTGAGCCGTCAGCAAGACCTGCCTTAACTTCTTCAATCTTTTCAGCTGTGCCTGCTGCTGCAGCTGCGTTGTTGATTTCGCTGAGTTCAACCGAACCCTCTGCAATACCGCCGCACCAGTCGTCAACGATTTCTGTTCCGTTCATAACGGATTCAATCATATACTTGAAGTAAGGTTCCCAGTTGATTCTTGAAGAAATAATGAATGTGTTGGGGCAAGCGGAAACTGTGCTGCCGTTGTATGAAACGTTGGGAACACCTGCTGTTTCGCAAGCTGTGGGAGCACCCCATGAGTCAGCGTGCTGGCTGATAAGAACGCAGCCGTTGCTGATAAGAAGCTCTGCTGCTTCTTTTTCTGCCATTTCGTCATACCAGCTGCCTGTGAACTGAACTTCCATTGTTACGCTGGGGCAGATTGACTTTGCGCCAAGATAGAATGATGTGTAGCCTGAAACAACCTCTGCATAAGTCCAAGCGCCAACATAACCCATCTTTGCCTGATCAGCTGTGATTTTGCCGGCTTCAATCATTTCGTTGAGCTTCATACCTGCAGCAACACCTGCAAGATATCTGCCTTCATAGATTGATGCGAATGCATTGTGGAAGTTGGGGAGATCCTGAGTGTGAGCTGTTGTGCCTGTTGCGTGACAGAATTCAACATCAGGGCGTTCTTTTGCAGCTTCAATCATATAGGGCTCGTGGCCGAAACTGTCAGCAAAGATGATGTCGCAGCCGTTATCAGCAAGGTCAAGAGCAGCTTCCTGGCATTCTGCACCTTCGGGAATGTTAACCTTTGCGATATATTCAACACCGAGTGCTTCACAAGCTGCTTTTGCAGCCTTGATGAAGTTGTTATCGTATGTTGAATTTTCATCGTGAAGATAAATAAAACCTACTTTGAGTTTCTCGCCTGCAACGGGATCTGTTGCGGGTTCGTTGGTTGTATCGTTGCCACCGCAAGCAGCAAGACCGAACACAAGTGCGAGAGCGAGAAGAATTGCGAGAACTTTTCTGAATGTCTTCATTTTTTTACCTCCGTAAAAATTATTTATCCAAAAATGACTTTTCCGTCATCTATGGCCTTGATAATTGCGAGCGACTCAACTCTGTAACCAAGGGAGCGGAGTGCATCGCCGCCGGGCTGGAATCCTTTTTCGATAACAATGCCAATGCCTTCAACCGTTGCGCCTGCCTGATTAATGATGTTGATAAGACCGTGAACCGCTTTACCGTTTGCCATAAAATCGTCTATTATCAGTATGCGGTCATCAGGGGAGATATAATCCTTTGAAATGCCGATTGTTGTTGTTACGCCCTTTGTGAAAGAATATACATCCGCTTTGTAGATGTTATCGCCAACATTTCTGTTTGCGCCTTTTTTAGCAAAAACAACGGGAACAGAGAAATACTGCGCCGCAATGCATGCAATGCCGATACCGGATGCTTCGATTGTTATAATTTTTGTTATTTCGTTTGAATCGAAAATTCTGCGGAATTCTTTGCCGATTTCGCAAAGAAGGTCAACATCAATCTGATGATTGAGAAACATATCAACCTTAACGATATCAGAACCGATTGCCTTGCCCTGCTCAATAATTCTCTGCTTCAAAAGTTCCATTATTAACACCTATTTTATTTAATAATATATACTGATTATAATTCACACTTTGCCGAAAATCAAGTTTTTTTTACAAATTTTGCGATTGTGCCGATGCTTGTTGACTTTAGCGTGTTAATAAAATATAATTGTAGTGTTGAATTCACAGATTAAGGAGATTTAAAATGGCTTTTATAAGTGTTTTTGAGGTTATCGGACCAAACATGGTCGGTCCGTCAAGCTCTCATACGGCAGGTGCGGCATCAATCGCAAGGCTTGCGGGTAAGATGCTTCACAGAAAAATAAAAAAAGTAGAATTTATCCTTTACGGCTCATTCGCACAGACATACAGAGGCCACGGCACAGACAGAGCTTTGCTTGGCGGCATCATGGGATTTGAAACGGATGATGTAAGAATCCGTGATTCATTTGAAATCGCCGAAAAAGAGGGGATTGAATTTTCATTTACACCCAACACCGTTGAAACTGACGTGCATCCGAACACGGTAGATATGATTATTGAAGATGTTTCGGGTCAGAAGCTGACCGTCAGAGGTGAATCGCTCGGCGGCGGCAAAGTAAAGCTTACAAAAATCAACGGGGTCAAGGTTCACTTCACGGGCGAATACCACGCTCTTATCGTTGTACATAAAGACCATCCGGGCGTTATTTCAAAAATCACAAATGTTTTCGGAAAACAGCATGTCAACATTGCCTTCCTTCGTGTTTACCGCGAAACAAAGGGCGGCGATGCATATATGATTATTGAATCCGATGCAGAAATAACGCTTGATGCAGTTGAAGAAATCGAAAGAAATCCTTTCGTCAGAGAAACTATGCTTATACGCAGATAAGGGGTGAGCTATAATGGATTTTAACACAGCGGAAGAATTACTTGAATTATGTAAAAAAGAAAACAAACCCATTTCAGCCGTTATGCGTCTGCGTGAAATCGTTTACGGTGAGCTTGATGCTGACGAAGTTGAAAAAAGGATGAAAAAATCCCTCGGAATTATGCGCAACTCAGCTCACGAGCCTCTTACAAACATTCTGCGTTCGATGGGCGGAATGATTGGCGGAGAAGCTTCAAAGCTTGAAAAAAGAAGAACCCAAGGCAAATCCATCTGCGGTAATGTGCTGACAAAAGCGCTGATTTATTCACAGGCAGTGCTCGAAGTAAACGCTTCAATGGGTGTTATCGTTGCTGCGCCGACAGCAGGCTCGGCAGGCGTTTTGCCCGCAGTTCTGTTTGCGCTTGAAGAAGAATTCGGTCTTTCGGAAGAAACCGTTATGAACGGCTTGTTCACCGCAGGCGCAATCGGTTGCCTGTTGATGAAAAACGCATCCGTTTCGGGTGCGGAAGCAGGCTGTCAGGCGGAAATAGGCTCTGCCGCCGCAATGGCATCAGCCGCTGCAGTTGAGATGATGGGCGGCACTCCCGAGCAATGCCTCGACGCTGCTGCAATAACAATCAGCAATATGCTCGGTCTTGTCTGTGACCCGATTGCAGGACTTGTTGAAATGCCGTGCCAGAGCAGAAATGCCGCAGGTGCATCCAATGCTCTGACAAGCGCTGAAATGGCACTTGCAGGCATCAAAGCAGCAATTCCTTTCACCGAAATGGCGGATTCAATGTACCGTGTCGGACGCGGTCTTCCCGCAGAGCTTCGCGAAACAGCTCTCGGCGGATGCGCCGCAACACCTACGGGATGCTCCCTCAAATGCAAAATATTCGGAGGATGCAATTAATGAATAAAGTTGCAATCGTTACGGGGGCAAGCTCAGGTATCGGCAGATACACCGCCGAAGCCTTGCACGATGCGGGATGCACCGTATATGATTTCAGCCGCCGATGCATTCCTTCGGATAAATTTACTCACATTTCCACAGATGTCACAAGTGAAGAAAACGTTATATCTTCTGTAAAAACAGTCTTTGAAAAAGAGGGCAGAATCGATATTCTCGTCAACAGCGCGGGATTCGGTATTTCCGGTGCGGTTGAATTCACCAAAACATCCGATGCAAAGGCGCAGTTTGACGTGAATTTTTTCGGAACAGACCTTATGTGCCGCAAGGTTATTCCTTATATGCGAAAAAACGGCGGCGGAAGAATCGTCAATATCAGCTCCGTTGCGGCGGTAGCTCACATTCCGTTTCAGACATACTATTCCGCAACCAAGGCGGCGATTGAGTCATATTCGTCCGCACTTGCCAACGAAATAAAACCTTTCAACATATCCGTAACCGCAATTCAGCCGGGCGACATCTGCACGGAATTCACTCAGTCGCGCAAAAAGGATTTTGACGGCGACGATGTTTATAACGGCAGAATTTCTAAAAGCGTTGCAGGAATGGAAAAAGACGAAGAAAAGGGCATGAGCCCCGATTATGCGGGTAAATACATTGCAAAAATCGCTCTTAAAAAAAGCGTCAAACCATCATATGCAATCGGTTTTGCTTACAAAGCTGTTGCTTTGCTTTGCAAAATAATGCCCTGCAGATTCAGAAATTACGTTATCGGAATGTTATATGCAAAATAAATTACAGCGGTTTGCAACTTATGCAGACCGCTGTAATTTATTATTTTACTTTTCCGTAGAGACATCTTGTCGGCTCTTTTTCAATGACGAGACCGCAATAGTTGCACATTATGCATTTCGCTTCTTTCTGACCGTTTTTCAGCTTCTTTGCAAGGTCAGGCTCGCAGATGAACGGTCTGCACATTGAAACATAATCAGCCTTGCCGCTTTCAATGATATTTTCCATATCGTCCGCTTTATGTATTCCGCCAACTGCGATAATCGGAATATTGACATTCTTTTTTATTATCGCCGCATTCTCAACATTGAAATTCTCGAGAGGGGACGGCTGTTTAATCAAAGGATTCACAAGATTAGCGGCGGGCAGAGCTATTTTGTTGAGTATTTTCGGAAACGATGCACAAGGCTCTCTGTATTTGAAAACAGCATCCATCGGCAACAGCTTGCTGCGCATGGTATTCATTCCGTCTTGGACAGTCCCACACGAAACCTCTATGCAATCGCACCCTGCATTTTCGAGCCTTTTGCAGATTTCAACGGATGAATCAATGTTCATTCCGTTCTTTCTGTTATCCTCTGCGCTCAGCTTAATCCAGACGGGAAGCTTTGTTTTTTCTTTGATTCCTTTAATAATCAATTCAACGATTCTGCATCTGTTTTCAAGCGAACCGCCCCAGGAATCCTTTCTTCTGTTGCCGTAGGGTGAAAGAAAGTCGTGGAGAAGATATCCGTGGCCTCCATGAAGCTGAACGCCGTCAAATCCCGCTTTTTCGGCTCTTATCGATGCATTGACAAAATCATCGATAAGAGAGTATATTTCATCATCAGTAAGCTCTTTGGATTTGTCGGGATAAAATGCGTGAAGAACGTTTGACGGCGCAACCTTCTGCAATCCGATTGCTTTTGATGAGGTCTGTCTGCCGCAGTGGGCAATCTGAAGAATGACGGGAGTGCCGAAAGCGTGGATTGCATCGGTCATTTCCTTGTATTTTTCTATTACGAAATCATCATATATCTTCATCATTCTCGGATAAGGCGAAACACCGTTTCTGCTAACCGCCGCATAACCCGTGATAATACATCCGACCTCATTTTTGGCAAGGTGGGCATATTTTTTTATAAGTTCATCGGACGGCGCACCGTTTTCATCCGCAAGACCGTCGTGGGTAGCACTGCGGATTATTCTGTTTTGCAGAGAAATTCCCGAAATTTCAGTTTTATCAAAAAGCATTGAAATCACCTCATATGTTTGAATTATAAATTAAACATTCTACAATTTCAAGTGTTGCATTTTTATTCGTACAGATTTATAATTATTTCAATTAAAAAAATGTGAGCGATATTATGAATTATAAACTTTTTATGCAGGCAATATTAAAATTTACGGCGGGAATTCTGCTTATCGGTCTGCTGATTTTTCTGCCTGCAGGAACGATTTACTTTACCAACGGTTGGATTCTGATGGGCGTTCTTTTTATTCCGATGTTACTTGCGGGGATTGTGATGATGATTAAAAATCCGTCTCTTCTTCAAAAGAGACTTAATGCAAAAGAAAAGGAACGTGAGCAGAGCCTTGTTGTAAAGCTCAGCGGACTTATGTTCCTTGCAGGATTCATCGTTGCGGGACTTGATTTCAGATTCAATTGGCTTAAACTTCCTAAAGGTGTTATCATCGGTGCAGCTTTTGCGTTTCTTATTGCTTATGCGTTATATGCTGAGGTGCTTCGTGAAAACACATATCTTTCAAGAACAATTGAAGTTCAGGAGAATCAGAAGGTCATAAGCAGCGGATTATACGGAATTGTAAGGCATCCGATGTATGCCGTAACTGTGATATTATTCCTTTCTATGCCTCTTGTTCTCGGTTCGGTTTTCTCATTTATTATATTTCTTGCTTATCCGTTCATCATTGCCAAAAGAATCAAAAACGAAGAAGAATTGCTCGAAAGAGAACTGGATGGATATAAAGAATACAAACAAAAAGTGAAGTACAGACTTATACCTTTCATTTGGTAAATAAACTAAATTTTCAGGTGATTTGAATGCTGAAAACCAAAATTGAATTTGTAAACGGCAATCCGATGATTGACGTAAACGGCAGTCTTCATGCACCGCTTGCCTACACAACCTATTTTGACGAGTGCGGCGAATGGTCGGATTTCATCGCAAAAGAATATAAAATATTTTTCGTCAATGTTTCATTCACCGACCTGCCGATTAACAATGTCACCGGTTTTTCCCCGTTCAGAACGGGTGTTTTTGAAACGGATATTCCCGATTATTCCTCATTTGACGGAATTGTCAAGCGAATCGTTTCCGAATGCCCCGATGCATTAATTTTTCCGAGAATCAACATTGCGATGCCTCGTAAATGGATTCGCGATAATCCGTCAGAAACCGTCACAACCCCAAACGGCGCAAGAGAATCGATATTCTCCGATGCTTTTATGCGTGACGGCGCAGAACTTCTGAAAATGCTCGTTAATCACATCCGTTCGGCTGACTATTCGGAAAGAATCGCGGGCTATCAGCTTTGCGGCGGCACAACCCAGGAATGGATGCATCACGACCTCTATGGCTCATTTTCTGATATGGGAATGAATAAATTCCGCGATTGGACAAAAGAAAAATACGGCATCGAAAATATAAGAATCCCCGACAAACTTGAACTCGGCAACGGCACTTTCAACGATGAAATTCATAAATATTTTGAATTTTCAAATGAGGTTAACACAAAAACAATTGAATTTTTTGCAAAAACTCTTAAGGAACACATTAACAATGAACAGATAACGGGCGTATTTTACGGATACTGCGCATTTGTCAACGACCCGCTTCTCGGTCTGCACGGTCTCGGTAATCTCATTAATTCGCCTTATATTGATTTCTTCTCTTCTCCCTGCTGTTATGACGGCAACAGAAGTCTCGGAATTGATTGGGGCGATATGATACCCGTTGATTCCGTCAGGTTTCACGGCAAGCTTTGCTTCATCGAATGCGACATCAGAACGCATCTTACCCAAAGAATGCAAGCATCAAGACCCGGTGAATATCCCGACGGTATTTATTCTACCGTTGATGAAAGCGGAAATAAAACCGTCTGGAGCGGCCCCGACACAGAAGAGCTTTCTGTTTCAGCAATAAGAAAAGCTTTTGCACACCAGCTTTCAAAGCGTTCAGGCATCTGGTGGTTTGATATGTGGGGTGGATGGTATCACAGCAACAGAATTATGGATGAAATCGGGCAGATGCACTTTGTCTACGATAATTCCCGCCACCTTTGCAAAGATGGTTTACCAACCGCTGAAACAGCTTTTTTCATCGACGAAAAGGCTTATTTTAATTACGGCAGATACAATCATTTTTGCAACTCGGTCAATATTATGCGCGTTGCAATGGGTAACACGGGAATTCCGTTTGATGTTTATATGATTGAGGATGCAGAAAAAGTTCTTTGTAGATATAAAGCTGCAGTTTTCTCCGCACCCGTGCCGACAGAATGCGGTAAATCTGCAATTGAGCTTTGCAAAAAGCTTGGTATACCTTTTATCGCGGCGAATACAGATAAATTTTCTTACACGAGCGATGAACTCAGGTCATTCCTTGTTTCGGCGGGTGTTCATTGTTTCAATGCCGACGGATGCGTTGTTTACTGCTCAAACGGTATTCTCGGAATTCACGCCCACGATGACGGAGAATTCACGGTTCAGCTACCTGAAAAATATAAGATTAAACATCTGTTAAGCAATAATGGCGAAGAATTCGTAACAGATAAAATATCGTTGACCCTGCAAAAGCATCACACCGAATTATTCTCTGTTTTGCTTATCTGACACAACTCCATAAAAAAATCTCCTTCTGCGGAAATTTTCCGCCGAGGGAGAATTTTTTTGTTTTTATGCGAAAAAGGATACCAAAAAAGGTTAAAAAAAACGGGTGTTTGGACTATAAGTGAGGGGAGTTTTTCAAATTAAACAAACCCTTAATAAATAATATAAAGAGAGGACAGGATATTGAGCCACCCTGAAAAAGAAAAATTTAACACGGAAGAAAAATTTTTTGATTACACCTATATGAGGTATCCGAGAGCATTGAATGACAGCCCCGATTTTGAGCATATTTCAATTGAAGCACGTACTCTTCTTGCAATGATATTTGACCGATACGAGGTTTCAAAAATCAATTCTGACAGATTCACGGATAAAGAAGGCAACGTTTATGTTGTATATACCCTCGAACAAGCATGTAAAAAACTCAGATGCAGTAACTCAAAAGCAACACGCATTTTTAAGGAACTTGAAGAAAACGGATTTATAACCCGAAAACGCCAAAACCGTTCAACCCCTTATAAAATCTATATTAACGATAAATTCTTCGAACTGATAAAATATAAACCCGCGGCTTTACAAAACAGCAACCCGCGAGTTTACAAAATGTGAAGATAGTAATAATAATATGAGTAATAATAAATTCAGTAACAATAATCCATCAATCGTCGGCTTCGCGAGGACGGAGGATGAGATAAAAGAGCAGATAGAATATGAATGTCTTGTATGCGATGAAAACAAAAATCTGCTCGATGAAATCGTTATGATAATATCCGACGTGCTCAACGGAACAAGCCCGACAGTCCGAATCGGCAAGGACGATATGCCCAGAGGGATTGTAATTGCGCGTTTCTGCAGGCTTGATTCCGAGCATATATGCTATGTTTTATCGGGTCTTGAAAACACAAAAAGTAAAATCAAAAACATTAAATCATATCTGATAACTTTGCTCTACAATGCGCCTGCAACGATGGAAAGCGAGGTTACTGCACTTTTTTCATATTATCATCAATGATAAAAATCAAAGGCGGAATTTATCGCTTTCTTTAAGATTGAGTTTTGTTATAACATCCTCAAAATTCTCTTTTGCGCAAGCCAGTGCGCTCGTTTTATGAGAATCGCTTCCGAGATAGAATTTGCATCCGCATTCTTTTGCAATAAAAAACGGACGCAGAAAAATCTCTTTTTGTTCATCGGTCATATCAATTGTTTTGATGTTCAATTCGATTCCCGCGCCCTTGCGTGAGCATTCATTGAATATTGAGTACATAGTTGAATCTGAAATCAAAGATAAAACTTCGGCAGTTCTGTTTTTTAAAATGTGACCGCTTGTCAGATGAGCAATGCCGATTTTATGAAACGGCAAATCTTTTGCAAGCAGATTTTCGATTTTATCAACCCAATGAAAAGATGCCTCTTCGGGAGTTGTTATTTTGTTTCTGACCGTATTGCCGTCAAGGTGAAGATGGGTTGTTGAAACAATAATAAAATCAAAATCTTCAAATCTTTCTTCACTAACACCGAGAACATTATTGAAATCCATATCGGTTTCACAGCCGAAAAGGAAATCGATATTATCGGATTTCGGTAACGGCAAAACAGATGACAGGGGAGTAAAATAATGCTCGCTCCGCCACTCGGCTTCACTTTCGACTTTTTCATCCCAAAAATGATTTGTCAGACATATTTTTCTGAATCCGCTTTCTTTTGCAAAGTTAAGTATCGTTTCGGGAGTCTGATTTTCATCGCGACAGCAAAGCGAAACGGTTGAATGAATGTGAAAATCATGGTCTGCTATATATCTCATACCGACACCGTCCTTTGTTTTTTATCATTATATTTTTCATAACGAAACTATAAGATTTTTACTCAGCCTTCATATTCCGTAATTACCCGTTGTCATATCTTGAAACAGCGGGATTTTCGGCTGCACAAAAGTCATAACAACGAATAACACCGCAATAAAACATAAAAATGCAAAAGCAATCAAAGGGGAGTTGCACATTTCGGGTTTGTTTTTAAAAAGAAAGTTTTCGATATAATATGCCGTGCCTGCCGAAATGAAAAATATAACGATATTAAACCAATCGGCATTAACGCCAAGCGCACCCGTATAAGTGTAAAAGATTATCGGAATCAGCATCAATCCTGATATTATTCCGACTGATTTGGCACACCAAAAGCTTTCAAAATCCTTACCGATAAATTTATATTCAATCAATGCAAACATAAACATCGGAAAGAACAAAAGCTTCATATGTTCCCAGATTGATTCATTTACCGCAGAGAACGGCGCAACAAATATACTTTGATTTGTCCAATCATAAAGAAAATGAAGCAGAACACCTGCCGTTCCCGTAAAAATAAAACCTGCTGTCTGCCAAAACTTCAATGACTTTTTCAAGCTATCACCCCTGAATAATTTATTCAGGATATAGCGGTGATATTCAGATTAAACTTTTTCAAAGGACATCAAAATCTTTGATATCATATAACTTGCCGTCAAATCTGTTGTTAAGATTTTTTTCATCGCACTGGTTGACTGCAAAAACCTGATTTTTCGAATATAAAATTGCGATTTTAATGTTTTTATCAACGTTTTCAATAAAATGCTTTTTGATTTTTTTATAAAGCGGGTCTTTGATTTTAAAAGCATCGGGAATTTGTACCGATGAGGAACAGCACAGCAAATCACAAAGGATTTTTTCTCTCAAAATATCCTTATCGCATTTATCACAGAAGAAATTATAAAGGTTTTCAGCATATACCGAAAGCCTCATTTTATTGCCGTTTACGGAATTTCCGAAATCATTGAAAAGGTCAAACGGCGAAATGCCGACTTCATTTGTAAGATACTCAAGAGTAAACAAAAAACGTCCGCTGTTATAAAGTCTGTCAACCGCATCTTCGCAGTTTTTGAGAATCTTTATTTCATCAGCCGAAAGCCACGGAGTTGAGGTTACCTCATAGGGCGGTTCTTCATTAAATGTGCATGGATATTTTTCTTTGTTTTCACGCATATCAGCACCGTGCAGAAGCTTTAAAAATCCCATCTGAAGCATATGTGCTTTTAAAGAATAAGCAATATTAAAGCTGTTTTTAAAACTTTCGAAATCTTCACCCGTAAGACCCGCGATAAGGTCAATATGGATATGCATATTATTGAAGCTTATGAGTTTTCTGATGTTTTCAACAAGTTTTACAGTGTTGGTTCTTCGGTTGATTTTCCTTAAAGTTTCCTCATTAAAAGACTGCATGCCTATTTCAAGCTGTACGGCACCGCAAGGCATTGCTGAGAGAATTCTGAGGGTACTTTCCTTCAAAATATCGCCTGCAATCTCAAAATGGAAACAAACATTTCGCGGAATTTCTTTGCCGTAATTTTCTTTGATAAACAGCAGAATTTCGTTGGCTCGTTCTGCATTTGCATTAAAAGTACGGTCAACAAATTTCACCGTCTGCGTTCCGCTTTGAGAAAGTCTGATTATGTCATTTTTGACTCTGTCAATATCAAAGAAACGAAGCGGTGAGCATCTGCCCGAAAGGCAAAAAGCACATCGGTAAGGGCAACCTCTTGCGGTTTCAATATAAGAAATTCTTCCGTTGAGATTTTCGAAAAATTCGTCACTGAACGGTGACGGGGGAGTATCTCTGTATTCCTTTTCAGGGTTTGTAATGATTTCGCCGTTTTTTCTGTATGTAAGACCCGAAACAACACCCAAATCGCCGTTCAGATTATCGAGAAAATCAGGAAAAACCCATTCACCCTCACCCGAAAGCACAAAATCCGTAAATTCATATTTCCCAAGAACATCTTTCGGACGGTATGCAACTTCGGGACCGCCGAGTACAATTTTACAACCGTGGTTTCTTTTTATGATACGGCAGATTTCAAGTGTTTGCGTGATGTTCCAGATATAACACGAAAAAGCAACAACATCGGGTTTTTCGCTTATGATTTTTTGAGCAAAAGACTCCGTATCACCGTTGATTGTACTTTCCATTACAAAAGTATCATACGAATTTTTTGCAAACTCACGAACTCCCGCAAGCAAACACCAGGGGGAAAGTGAAGCGTGAACATATTTCGAATTAAGACAAGAAATAATAACCTTCATTGTATCAGAACTCATTGTAGAAAACCGTTTCTTCCGTCGGTCTGTAAACCGTGTGTCTTTCGTTGGGTACGGCATCGGGTGCAGGATAACCCATAACAAGAAGTGCAACGGGCTCGATATTCTCGGGAATTTCAAATTCCTCACGCATCTTAAATGGATTGAAATGCATAACACAAGTTGAACCGACACCGAGTTCCCACGCCTGAAGCATCATATGAGTTGTAACGATGCTTGCGTCAACAATACCGCTCTGATTGCCGTCATAAGGTCTTGTCCAGCACTCTTCTTTGTTATAGCAGATAAGCATTGCACAAGGCGCATCAAAGTGACAGCGAGTGCATTCTTTAAGATTTGCAAGGCTTTCATCGTTATTGATTACAAGAATCCTCTGCGGCTGATAATTGCACCCCGTAGGCGCAATGTGACCGGCTTCAAGAATTTTATCAATCACTTCTTTTTCAAGAGGATTACCGTTAAATTTACGCACCGAATATCTTTCGGCTGCAAGTTCCAAAAAATCCATAGTAGCTCCTTTGTAATTACATTTGTATGATAAAAATAATAATGTCAGTAATTCTTCAAACTTAAAACATGGTTTTATTTTATCATATACACAAATCCAATACAATCTTTTTTTGGAATTGATTTTTAAAAACAATTTATGTTATACTTTATTTATTAAACCCGAATAATTGTAAAAACAGAGACAAAATATGAAGATCGGTTTCACATCAACGTCATTTGGATAAAGACGGAAAAACCATCCGGATTATAATCTTGACCGACTTGTTGAATTTACTTATTTGTTCTGTTGGGCAGGTATCCCGTCATCAATGCGTAAAGACATAGCAAAAATCAAAGCGAAAGTGAGAAAAAGAAAATGAAAATAGCTCTTTTCGGCACAAATCAGATTCAGTTTTCGAAGGTTTACACACCTGAAGTTCTGAAAAGACTCGGTGAATACGGCGAACTTTCGCAAAAAATCAACCAAAAGAATCTTCAAGAAAATGCAGAGTTTCTTGCCGACTGTGAAATTGCATTTTCAACATGGGGAATGCCTCAGTTTACAAAGGAAGAAATCGAAAAATATATGCCGAAACTGAAAGCTGTTTTTTATTCGGCAGGAACAGTTCAGTATTTTGCACGCCCGTTCCTTGAAAGCGGAGTAAAGGTTTTCAGTGCATTCGCAGCAAACGCCGTGCCTGTTGCGGAATATACCTTTGCTCAGATAACCCTTGCCGCAAAAGGATATTTTCAATCCGAAAAATATTATCACTTTCTCCCTGTTCGTTCACTTGCTTTTGCAAATTCATCAACAGGTAATTTCGGTTGTAAGGTAGGGCTTGTAGGTCTGGGTGCAATCGGCAGAATGGTTGCGGAAAGACTCAAGGCGCTTGATGTTGAAGTTTATGCGTGTGACCCGTTTATATCCGAAGAAATCGCAAAAGAGCTCGACGTTAAACTTGTTGATATGGAAACACTTTTCAGTGAGTGTTATATTATCAGTAATCATCTTGCAAATAAGCGTGAACTTGAAAATATCTTCAACCGTAAGCTTTTCAAAAAAATGAAAAAGCGTTCAACTTTCATCAATACGGGCAGGGGAGCGCAGGTTGCTGAATATCAGCTTGCACTCTCGTTACTTCTTCATCCCTCAAGAACATTTGTCGGTGATGTTATCAAGCACGAATCCTTCCCGTATATCAATCCGCTTTTCTGGTGCCCGAACGCAATCCTGACACCTCATATAGCAGGCAGTACGGGCAAAGAA
>JAZNHM010000237.1:0-2036 GCA_045576955.1 Acutalibacteraceae bacterium
TGAAACTCTGGGGTTAACCTCGATAACAGCGTAATCCATGCTGTTGGGGTCAAGAGCAAACTGGCAGTTACATCCGCCGATGATGCCGAGAGCATCAACGATATCGAGAGATGCCTTACGGAGCATCTGGAATTCTTCGTCAGTGAGTGAAAGTGCAGGAGCAGCAACAATACTGTCGCCCGTGTGAATGCCTACGGGGTCAAAGTTTTCCATGCTGCAGACAGCGATGCAGTTACCTGCGCTGTCACGCATTGTTTCAAATTCGATTTCTTTCCAGCCGAAGATATATTTTTCAACAAGTACCTGAGTAATGGGGGAAAGGTCAAGACCTGTTTTTGCAATAACAGCAAGCTCTTCAGCGTTGTTTGCAACGCCGCCGCCGCCACCGCCGAGGGTGAATGCGGGACGGATGATGATGGGATAACCGATTCTCTCTGCAATTTCAAGAGCGGTTTCAACATCATTTGCAATTTCTGAAGGAATAACGGGCTGATTGATGGATTCCATTGTATCTCTGAACATTTTTCTGTCTTCAGCCTTATCGATGGCTTCGGCATTTGTTCCGAGAAGCTTAACGCCCATTCTGTCAAGATAGCCGTCTTTGCTCAGCTGCATTGCGATTGTAAGACCTGTCTGACCGCCGAGACCTGCAAGAAGGCTGTCGGGTTTTTCTTTTTCGATGATTCTCTTAACGGTTTCTGCGGTAAGAGGCTCAAGGTAAATTTCATCAGCAAGAGCCTTGTCGGTCATGATTGTTGCAGGGTTTGAGTTAACAAGAACAACATCAAGTCCGGCATCTTTAAGAACACGGCAAGCCTGTGTGCCTGCATAGTCAAATTCGGCAGCCTGTCCGATAACGATGGGACCCGAGCCGATGACCATTACTTTTTTTATGTCTTTATTAATTGGCATATTAAAACCCCCTTGTATTGATTAATCTTTAAGAAGCTTTACGAGAACTGCTTTCTGAGCATGAAGTCTGTTTTCTGCTTCTTCGAAAATTTCCTTTGCGTGTGCTTCAAATACCTTTGCTGTGATTTCCTCTTCACGGTGAGCGGGAAGGCAATGAAGAACCATCGCATCGGGTTTTGCAACAGCCATTACGCTGTCGTTTATCTGATAGCCGTCAAAAATCTTCTTTCTTTCTTCGGCTTCACTTTCCTGACCCATTGATGCCCATACGTCAGTATAAAGAACATCTGCGTCCTTTGCAGCTTCGAGAATGTTGGGTGTGCAGGTGAAATCGCCGTTCTCGGCAGCCCATTTCATAATTTTTGCATCGGGTTTGTAGTTTTCGGGGCAAGCAATGCTGACGGCCATTCCCATCTTGATACCGCCGACGATGAGTGAATTAGCCATATTGTTACCGTCGCCGATGTAGCAGAGTTTATTGCCCTTGATTGAGCCTCTGAATTCACGGATTGTCATAAGGTCTGCAAGCACCTGACAGGGATGGCAATAGTCGGTAAGACCATTGATGATGGGGATTGAACCGTATTCAGCAAGAGTTTCAACATCGCTCTGGTCAAAGGTTCTTATCATAATTCCGTCAAGATATCCGGAAAGAACACGTGCTGTGTCGTTAACGGGTTCGCCTCTGCCAAGCTGTATGTCGTGTGAACTGAGGAAGAGAGCCATACCGCCGAGGTCATACATACCAACTTCAAATGAAACTCTTGTTCTTGTTGATGATTTTGCAAAAATCATACCGAGAGTCTTACCTTTGAGATGGTGATGCTCGATTCCGTTTTTCTTTTCGTATTTGAGCTGGTCAGCGAGATTGAGAATCTCGTTAATTTCATTTGTGCTCAAATCCATAAGTTTGAGTAAGTGCTTCATATATGCCTCCAAAAACAATAATTAACAGATTAAAGTTTATATTCGATATATTATAACATATATATTTATATTTTTAAATATCAAAATCAAAAAAAGTTGGATTTTTTTGCAAAAAAATACCGCCATCAGAAATGATGACGGAATAAAAAATCATAAAAGAAAATAGGAGAACAGCCTGCAACGTTTTTTACGCAGCA
>JAZNHM010000238.1:0-1577 GCA_045576955.1 Acutalibacteraceae bacterium
AGACTGAATATTCCAAAAAATGGAGGTGCCGCACATGGCTGCTACCGGTAAAAGAGTAAAAATCACACTTTCTTGCACCGAATGCAAACAGCGCAATTACAACACAATGAAAAACAAGCAGAACACACCTGACAGGCTGGAGATGAACAAGTACTGCCGTTTCTGCAGGAAGCATACTCTCCACAAAGAAACAAAGTAAGCGGGAGGATTAACCTATGGCTAAAAAGGAAGTTTCCCAAGCTGCAGAAAAAGTTGCCGCCGCTGAAAAGAAGAAAGAAAAGAAGCCTGCTAATCCCAACGGAAACATTTTCGTAAGAGCCGGCAAGGCAATCAAAAAGTTCTGCAAAGATCTCAAGGGAGAGATCAAAAAAATCGTATGGCCCGATGCTAAAACCGTTCTCAAGTCAACTCTTGTAGTTCTTGCAGTTGTTGCAGTTTGCGGACTCGCAATCGGCGTTGTTGACTGGCTCCTTTCACAGGGTCTTTCACTTCTCGAACTCGCAGCTGCTAAGGTTGGCGGTTCTGCTGCAGACGTAGTTGCAACAGCAAGTGATGCTCACGATCATGTTGCAGGTATGATGAGCAGTATTATCGGCTGATACGGGAGGAGTTCTAATGTCTGTTGACACAAGATGGTATGTAGTTCATACCTACTCCGGTTATGAAAAAAAGGTTGCAACCAATATTGAAAAAATGGTTGAAAACCGTAAAATGCAGGATCAGATCCTCGAGGTCAAGATCCCCGTGGAGATTGTTACCGATATTGAGAAAAAGAAAGAGGTTGAGCGCCTGCTCTTCCCCGGTTATGTTCTTGTAAAGGTGGCAGTTACTCCCGATAGGGACAACCGTCCCGCAATGAGCGATGAAACCTGGCTTCTCATCCGAAACACCAGAGGCGTGACCGGCTTTGTCGGTCCCGAAAATAAAGCAATCCCCCTTACCGACGAAGAAGTTATCAGGCTCGGAGTCGAGAAGAGAGTCGTTGAAGTTAACTATCAGGTTGGCGACACAGTCAATATCATTGATGAAATCTTTGACGGATTCACGGGCGTTGTTGAGGAATTGGATGTTGACAATAACATTGTTAAGGTTTCAGTTTCCGCACTCTTTGGCAAACAAACAACCGTTGAGCTTGAACTCGATCAGGTTGAGCTTGCCGAATAATCACGGTAATTTGAGGGTTAATCCCTTTCAAATTTAGCGCGTAATGCGCAGTCCGTTTTACGGGCTTCGTGGGAGGAGCAAAAAAAGCTCCGCAATTTACCACATTATATGGAGGTTTATTAATTATGGCACAGAAAGTTGTCGGCTTAATTAAGTTACAGATCCCCGCAGGTAAGGCCACTCCGGCTCCCCCTGTAGGTCCTGCACTCGGTCAGCACGGTGTTAACATTATGTCCTTCACAAAGGAATTCAATGAGCGCACAAAGAACGATATGGGTCTTATCATCCCTGTTGTTATCACAGTTTATGCAGACCGTACATTCAGCTTCATCACAAAGACCCCGCCCGCAGCAATCCTTATCAAGAAGGCTTGCGGTATCGAAAGCGGTTCGGGCGTTCCCAACAAGACCAAG
>JAZNHM010000239.1:0-5190 GCA_045576955.1 Acutalibacteraceae bacterium
ACCGCTGCATTAAGGCCCTTGAGAAGTACGTTATCGGCAATGATTCTTGCGATAACTTCAATCATACTTACATCTTCTTCGTCCTTTAGAGTTTCAAGGAAACCGTTGAAGAGGAAGTCCTTATCAAGGAATGTAAGATCCTTTGAAAGAAGGTCGCCGACGATTGTTGAACCGTCAAGAGCGGGGACGATGTAAACAACCTTGTTAAGGTCATCCATAACTTCGGGATAATATTCGAGAAGACCATTGGCAACGGAACCGCCCATGCTGATAGGAACGATGTTGACCTTGTCGTGGCCTGTTTCTCTCTTGACCATCTGGATGAAATCGTAAAGCTCGTTTACGATTTCAAGGTGATTGCCGAATGAGTTGTAAGCGAAGTAGTAGAGATGGTCTTCGCCTGCCTGCTGTGCGTAATTAAGAAGGGGAACGTTGTTGTAAATCTGTTCCTTTTCATATTCGCTGCATTCAGCAACCGAATATGGATACTTCTCAACTTCAATGTTGCCTGTATTTTTGCCGTTGTTGTCACACATATTTACTGCAAAGCTGTCAAGGATAACATCCGAAAGAGCTTCGGAAAGACCCATGTCGCGCTGAGTGAGAAGTGTGAGAAGAACGGGGAAAATAGCTCTCTTGATGATGTAGCCGATGTCGAAGATTGCTGGGAAGCAAGTGACTCTTTCACCTTCGTCGTCGAGAATATAATCGCCGTTTTCGTCAAGCGCCCATACATTGGACTGACCGATACCGGGCACAACGATTGAAGGGCAGGTGTCGCAGTTGCCGCCACATTCCGTTTTAACTTCCGATGCCGAAGCTCCGATTGCAAAAACAGAGAAAATCATTGAAAGAGCAAGTATAATTGAAACTGCCTTTTTCATTAATATTCAACCCCTGTTTAATTATTTGAAAAGCTTTGTGATGGGTGAGAAAATCCAATCGATGAGATTGCCGCCGCCGAGCCAGTCAACGAGGAATTTGCTTGCACCTTCCATTGCATCGTCAAGGAAGATATCAAACTTTGTGGGCTCTTCGGGGTATGTATAAAGGTCGTATTTTGCAAGAATAGCATTAAGTCTGTCTTCGGCAGCTGTAACCTTTGCCTGGTCAGCAACAGTTGCGCTGATAACAGCTTCGCCCTGAGCGATCGCTTCTTCAAGCTCTTTCTTATCCTCTGCGGGAAGTGTGATTTCACCAGCTGCATCCTTTTCAAGAAGGCCCTTTGCATCGGGAAGTCTCCAACGGCGGATATACTTTGTCTTGCAGCTGTAGTTGAACTGAGGATATGTTTCGGGGTCGTCGTTAACACTTGAAACATCGCCTACAAGGATAGCCTTGACAAGATTGAGAACAACGTCATTGTTGCCTACTTCGTGGTGCTGGTCAAGGAAAATCCAGGTGTTTTCGGGAAGAATTGATGTTGAAACGTCAACCTTATTGTCGGGTGAAATGTGGTTGTGGTTAGCGTTCTTGCAGTATGTGTTTTTTTCGTAGCTGATATCAGCAAGAGTCTTGCCTGCGGGTGCGCCTGTTGCACCGAGGGTTGTTGAGGAAAGGTTGATGATACCGTCTGTGTTATAGTCGTGAGCTGATGCTACGATGCCGAAGAAGGTATAATCCTGCTCGCCGAATGAAAGGTTTGCGCCTGCGATGGTGTTAACCTTAACGCCGTCAGCAACAGCGTCAAGAATGTTTTCCTTAAGGTTAAGTCTTGCAGTCTGGAAGCGGTCTGTCTTTTCCTTGAGCTTTGCCTTTTCGGGTGCGTTGTTGAGATATCTCTCAGCAAGAGCATTATATCTGTATGAAGGAATCATCGCCCAGATCTGGGGGCAGTTGATCATCATTGAATCAAGAACGCCGCTGATTGCGCCTGTGAGAATCGCTTCAACGCCTGCACGGGGGATTATGTGAAGAACGCAGTTGATGAGATAGCCGAGGGTTGCGTCGTCGCCGAGAATGGGGGGAACAAACTCGTGATAGAGGAACTCGTCTGCGAGATTCCACTTTCTTTCGAGCATATCTGCAACGATGTCTGTACCGTCAAGGCAAGCAACAGCGTTAACGATTTCGTCAACCTTGTCGTGACCGTATTCGTCAAGATAAGCGGTGAGGATTGTGCCGCCAAGTGAAACCGGAAGAAGAGTAACCTTATCGTGGCCTGTCTGCTCCATAACCATATCGATGTATTCATCAAGCTCTTTTGCTGACTGCATGGGATCGCCAACGAGGTTGAATGTGAACATATAGATGTGGTCGCCGCCGATTTCCTTTTCAACTGCCTGAAGAGGAATCATTGTGTAGAGCCAATCCTTGTCGTCTTCAGTCATTTCTGAAATGGGGTGATTCCATCTCTTTGTCTGAAGATTGTTGATGTGGTTACCGTCATTGTCGCACTTCTGAACCCAAAAAGCAGCGCTTGCAGCTTCGTATGCAGCATCTTCAAGTCCGATGGGGAGCTGAAGAGTAAGAGTTGCAAGAAGGCTTGCAACGAGCTTGGGAAGGGTACCCCAGAGTTTGCTAAGCTCAAGGATGAGAAGAGTACCGCCAACCTCGTTGCCGTCAGCATCGAGATAGGGAGTATTGTCTTCGTTGTAAAGGTATGTAGGTGAATGGTTGATACCGGGGAGAATAACAACGGGCGATCTGTCGCAGTCTCCGCCGCATTCAGTTTTTGTTGCTGCAGATGCACCTACCGCGCCAACGGAAACGAGCATAGCAGCGCACAGAATAAGAGCGATAACTCTTTTGATTCTGTTTTTCATTTTTAAAACACTCTCCTTTTTTTGACTGTTCGTCAAATATACACCTTATACTATCATATTATTTATATAATTTCAACAGTATATTAATATATTTTGTAACGTTTGCCAAATTTTCTCTGTCAAAATCAAAATTCAAAATTAAAATTTATTCTTCCTTGACTCAACTCGGAATAAATTGTATTATATTTCATATAAAATCATTTATGAAAGAATTTTTTATGAACTGTTACACGGAAATTGCAAAACTAACGCCGGAGTTTCTTAACCTTGCTTCGGCGATTCAAAAAAACCGTCTGCCGAGCGGCGTGACGGGGCTTTCGCACGTCCATAAGGCGCATATCATTGCTTCGATGTGTATGGCGTTGCTTAGAAAAGCAATTGTTATAACACCCGATGAAGCTCAGGCGACAAGACTCAGGCAGGATATGGAGTCGTTCGGAATCAACGCGCTTCTTTACCCTGCAAGAGATTTTACGTTTCGTACCCACGAAACCGTTTCGAGAGAATATGAACACGCAAGATTGAAAGTGCTTGATAAAATGCTTTCGGGTGATTACGATGCTGTTGTTCTTTCTGCCGAAGCGGCGACCCAGCTTACCGTGCCGCCCGCAATGCTGATGAATAACAGCTTTGCCGTTACGGTTGGTGAAGAGTATGAGCTTGACGAGCTTCTTATCAGCCTTATCCGTTGCGGATATACCCGCAGTGAGCAGGTTGACGGACCGGGGCAGTTTGCGCTCAGGGGAGGAATTCTTGATTTCTTCCCGCCTGATTCAAAATTGCCGTGCCGAGTTGAATTCTGGGGCGACGCGGTTGACAGTATAGCGTTTTTCGAGCTTGAAAGCCAGCGCAGGACGGATATGACGGATGAAATCCGCATAACTCCCGCAAGAGAGATTCTCTGCACTGACGAAATGCTTAAAGCTCTCATTAAACGCCATATTTCAGATAAGAAAATCAAGGGAGACGCCCTTAAAAAACTTGAAGAAGACCTGAACTGTCTCAACGACGGAATCCGTCTTTCTTCTTTCGATAAATATATGCCGCTGATTTATCCCGACAGTGCAAGCATCTTTGACTATGCAAACTCAAGCATGCTTTTTGTTTGCGAAAGTTTTTCTGTCAAGGATAAATTTGATGCATCAAGTCAGCTTATGAACGAAACGATCAAGGGTCTTTTTCAGGACGGTACGCTCTGCAAGGGTCTTGACAGATATACAATCAGAATTCACGAGCTTTTTGCATATTATGAAAAGATGGGTGCGGTTTACCTTGACAATCTTCCGAGGGGCAGCTTTGATACTCCAGTCAAGGAGCTTATAACATTTACCGCAAAACAGATTGCACCGTGGAACGGCACTCTCACAGCACTTATTGACGACCTTGAAGCAATCCGTAAGCAGGGCAACTCTTGTGCCGTTCTTGCAGGAACGGACAAAGCGGCTAAAACTCTTGCAGATGACCTTGAGGCTGAGGGGATCCGTGCGATTTTCTGTCCCGTTCCGCCTTCTGAATTTCCGAGAAAAACAGTCTGTGTTCTCACGGGCGGGCTTTCTTACGGCTTTGAATATCCGTCGGCAAAATATACCGTCATAACCTACCGTAGCAGAACCGTCACCAAAAACCGTGTCGTTTCTTCTAAGAGAGTCAAGAATGCATTTAACAATCTTGATGAGCTTCACAGAGGTGAATATGTTGTTCACGCAACCCACGGTATCGGTATTTTTGAGGGCATAACAACGCTCGATGCCTCAGGCAACACCAAAGATTATATCAAAATTCAGTATGACAAGGGCGATAATCTTTATGTGCCAGTCACTCAGCTTGACCAGGTTTCCAAATATATCGGTCCCAAGAGTGATGATAAGCCGCTCAAGCTCAGCAAGCTCGGTGGCAAGGACTGGCAGAAAACCCGTTCAAAGGTTAAAAGCGCAGTCAAGGATATGGCGAAGGAGCTTATCGAGCTTTACTCCAAACGCATCAAGGTTCAGGGACATTCTTTCTCGCCCGATATTGATATGCAGAACGACTTTGAGCGCCGTTTTGAATTCATTGAAACGGATGACCAGCTTCGCTGTATTCACGAAATCAAAAAGGATATGGAAAAGCCTTATCCGATGGACAGATTGCTTTGCGGCGATGTCGGATTCGGTAAGACTGAAGTTGCTCTGCGAGCTGTTTTCAAGTGTATTGCAGACGGCAAGCAATGTGCAATAATGGTTCCCACAACAATTCTTGCACTTCAGCACTACCAGACGATACTCAAACGCTTCGAGGGCTTCCCGATTGAAGCGGGAATGCTGTCAAGATTTTGCACTAAAAAAGAAATTGATAAAACGATAAACGGCCTGCGCCGAGGCTCGGTTGATATCGTTGTCGGCACTCACCGCATAATTTCAAAAGACGTTCAGTTCCGTGATCTGGG
>JAZNHM010000240.1:0-16604 GCA_045576955.1 Acutalibacteraceae bacterium
TGACAATCAGACCCTTTAACACGGATAATCCGACAGAAAAATCGAAAGCAGTCGCTCTGCTTTCCCGGAGATTTCCGCACGCGGTAATTCTTGAAGGTGCATCTCCCGAAGAGAGAATGGACCTTGCAAAAAACATTGCCGCGGCTCTTGTCTGCACCAATGCCGATGCACCGTGCGGAGTATGCCCCAACTGCAGAAAATCGGCGGCTGATTCTCATGCGGATATTCTTATATATTCCGTTGAAGACAAGCCAAAAGCATTCAAGGTTGACATCGTCAGAGAAATACGCAGCAAGGCATATATCGTACCCAACGAAGCTGATCGCAAGGTTTTTATACTCGAAAATTCACACACCATGGGAGTCGAGGGTCAGAACGCAATTCTTAAAATTCTGGAAGAGCCTCCCTCATATGTCAACTTCATTTTGCTGTGCTCTTCAAAATCAGGATTTCTTCCGACCGTACTTTCGCGTTCAACGGTATATAATCTCGGTCAGACCTCCGCTTCGGAGGATGAATCGCTTCCGAGAGAAAAAATACTTGATGCCGCAAAAGGTATTGCACTCTCGTTAACGGCACTCAATGATTTTGAAACCGTAAAAGCGGCGGCAGTTTTTGAAAAGGATGCAAAGCTTCTTCGCGAAGCATTGCCTGTTATTCAGGAAATTTTTGCCGCATCTCTCAGAATAAAATTTCACGCAGCCGACGAGGAATCAGAATTCGGCACTTTGCCGGCAGAGCTTGCTCAAAGACTCAGCCGACGCTCACTGCTTGAGCTGATTGAAGCGACAGAATCGCTTATGAACACAATCAAGCTCAATGCAAACCACAATCTTACGGTTACCGCGCTTTGCACAAGGCTTCGCAAAGCACTTTAACTGAGAAGGAGACAATTATGGCAGAAGTAATAGGAGTCCGTTTCAAAGAGGTAGGCAAGGTCTACTATTTTGACCCGGACGGACAGAGTCTCAAAAAAGGAGATAAGGTTATCGTTGAAACCGTACGCGGCGTTGAATGCGGCGAGGTTGCAATGGATAACAGAGAAATAAATGACGAGGAAATCGTAAGACCTCTCAAAAAGCTTATCAGAATTGCAACAAAAAAGGATATTGATCAATTTACCCTCAACAAGAAAAAGGAAATCGAAGCTTTTGATATTTGTCAGAAAAAAATTCTCAATCACGGGCTTGATATGAAACTCGTTGATGTTGAATATACATTTGACGGCGGGAAGATTCTTTTCTATTTCACCGCTGACGGCAGAGTTGACTTCAGAGAGCTTGTAAAAGATCTTGCAGGCGTTTTCAAAACAAGAATCGAACTTCGTCAGATAGGTGTACGCGATGAATCAAAAATGCTCGGTGGACTCGGCATATGCGGCAGACCCTTCTGCTGCAGCAGCTTTCTCGGTGAATTCCAGCCTGTTTCAATCAAAATGGCAAAAGAACAGGGTCTTTCGCTCAACCCCACAAAAATCAGCGGTGCTTGCGGCAGACTTATGTGTTGCCTCAAATATGAGCAGGATGCATATGAATATCTTCTCAAAATAACTCCGAAGCCCGGTGCAATTGTTGAAACAAAAGAGGGTGTGGGTACTGTTACGGATTTCAGTCTGCTCACAGGCACACTCAAGGTTCAACTTCATAACAACACCGATGCACCGCCTAAGGCGTTCAGCCGCAAAGAGGTTAAGCTCGTCCGCGATGCAAAAATCAGAGTTGCCAAAGAAGAAATTGAAGCATTAAAGGATATAGAAGGATAATTTACTTCAAAAAACCTCTTGCAATTTTTAAATAATATGATACAATGTTGTTGAGAAACTGATAAGGAGGACGAACACAATGGCATACATTATTAATGACGATTGCATCTCCTGCGGCGCTTGTGCAGCAGAATGCCCCGTTGAAGCTATCTCAGAAGGCGATGGCAAGTATGTTATCGATGCTGACGCTTGCATCGAGTGCGGTGCTTGCGCTGACGCTTGCCCCGTTGAAGCTCCCAAGGCTGAATAATTTAGCATAGCTCAAAACATAAACCGCTCCCAGTTTCAAACGGGAGCGGTTTTTTCTTAATAAGGGATTGATGAAAATGAAAATAAATCTTAATAAAAATAAAACATATCAGATTTTTGAGGGGTTCGGCGCGAGCGGTGCGTGGTGGGCACAGTATGCAGGCGGTTGGAAAAACAACGATCCCCAAAGCGGTCTGCCCGTTGCTGACAGAATCGCTCAGCTTCTCTGGAGTAAAACAGACGGCATTGGGCTGCGAACATACAGATACAACATCGGTGCCGGCTCAAAAGAATCAGGCAAGGGCGATTATTCCGATGAATACCGCAGAGCAGAATGCTTTGAGGATAAAAACGGCAACTACGATTTTTCCAAAGACGAAAATGCCGTATATATGATGAAAAAAGCAGCTGAATACGGAGCTGATGAAATTATTCTTTTTGTCAACTCTCCGATAGAGCGTCTTACCAAAAACGGAAAAGGTCATCTTAATAAGCATGCCTATTTCCGAACAAATCTCAGCAAGAAAAATTACCCCGCATTTGCAAAATACTGTGTAGATGTTACAGAGCATTTTGTTGAAGCGGGTCTTCCGATAAAATATCTTTCGCCCGTCAATGAGCCTCTGTGGATATGGAACGGCGGTCAGGAAGGCTGCCATTACAGCCCCTGCCAGGCGGCAAAAGTTATGCGCTGCGTTGCAAAAGAGCTTCGCAAACGTAATAAACTTGATTCCGTTATGCTTTCCGGCGTTGAAAACGGCGATATCAGATGGTTCAACAAATCATATACCCGTGAACTGCTCCGCTATCCTGAAGTCAGAGAATGCATTGACAGCGTTGATGTGCACTCATATTTTCTGCACTCTCCCCTGCCGTTCACAAACGACAGACCCGCATTTCTCCGCCGTTACAGAAAATGGATGGACAAAAACTATCCGTCAACGTCTGTAAAGATGAGCGAATGGTGCCATATGCAGGGCGGCAAAAACACAGGTATGGATTCTGCACTTGAAACGGCAAAGGTCATTTTTGAAGATATCTCAATTCTCAATGTCACCTCGTGGCAGCACTGGATTGCCTGCTCACACTATGACTATTGCGACGGTCTTCTTTACCTCGACCTCGAAAATAAATCGTTTGAACTCACAAAGCGTTATTTTGTTACGGGTAATTTTTCAAAATATATCCCCTACGGTGCGGTGCGTTTTGAAGTTGAATCCGATGACAGTGACATAATGACACTCGGTTTTGAAAAAGACGGCAAAACCGTTCTTATAATCATTAATCCAACCCAAAAAGAAAAAGATTTCTCACTCAGCAGCAAATGCATGACTGCTGTTACGGATAAAAACAATGACCTGACAGAAAATACAGTTTCGTCAGGCGAAAACATAAAAATAACTCCGCATTCGGTAACAACTGTTATGCTTTAAGGAGGTGGCCGGATTGAAGAAATTCATTAACTCGCTCAGAAACTTTTTAATTAATTTCAGAAGCAACTGGAGCACACCGCCCAAAGGCAGATATATGTCATACAAAGAGATTGCATCTCTCTCTGGCGGCGGTATCGGCGTTCGCTTTGTTGTTTACTGTGTCAGCCAGATGATGCTTTCAACGAGCAATACGCTCATAGGTAACACCATCGGCATTGACCCCACCGCGCTTTACATAATCTACATCATCAGCCTTCTTTCGAGCTTCCCTCTGACTGCACTCAGAGCAAGAATGATTGACAACACCCGCAGTATGAAGGGAAAATACAGACCTTACATCATCACAATGGGTATTCCCACCGTCATCCTCGGCGCAGCATTCATCTGGATGCCGTATGAAGGAATGTCGCTGTTTATGAAATGTTCCGTCGTGCTTGCGTTCAACATCGGATTCCAGTTCTTTTATAATTTCTATTTTGACGCATATGACAGCCTTATCAATGTTCTTTCTCCAAACAGCATTGAGCGCTCGGACGTTCTTTCGATAAGATCGGTTGTGGAGAATCTTTCTCCGTCAATCGTCAATATCATCTTCCCACTTCTCGCAAAGCTCATCACGGGTGAAAACACGCTCTACGACCTCAAAATATTCCGTATTCTTTTCCCCCCGATGCTTTTCTTCGGTTTTCTTATTTCGGTTATCGTTTATGTCAACACCGAGGAAAAAATTGTCCGTGCAAAAACCCATTTCATCAAAGTACGTTTCTTCGATGCGCTCAAGGCGGTTGCGAAGAATAAATATTTCTGGATTATATCCCTTGCAGGCTGGATAGGCTTCCTTGAGGGTGCGTTCGGCAACATAATGCAATGGATGTATAACTATCAGGGTGCGTGTTCAGCAGGTCAGTATGCAGTAATCACCGCAATTGCAGGCAATGCCTCATTCTGGCCCAACCTCGTTGCACCGTTCCTTATCAGAAAATACGGCAAAAAGAAGATTCTTATCGCAACCAACATCCTCAACATCGGGCTTATCGCGTTTATGCTACCCGTTGTAAAAATGACGGGCAGACCTAACATCATCTGGTTTATGCTTGCCTGTAACTTTATCAACACATTTATATCGGCTCTCGGTCATCTTCTCACACCGAGCATCAACGCCGATATAAGAGACTATCAGCAATATATCAGCGGCGAAAGAATCGACGGAATGTTTGCCGCAGTCGGTCTTATCGGTAATGTAATCACAATGTTCACGGGTCTTTTGCTCCCGATTATCTACGAACGCTCGGGTCTTAACCGCAACGTTGCGATTTCACTCGGATATGACGGCTCAAATGTTTATGACGTACTTTATAACAGCAACTATTTTGTGAGCATATGTACGGTGCTGATTTTTGCATCAATCATTGGTGCCGCACTCAACGTTATCCCCTATTTCTTCTTTGATTTCACCGAGGCCAAGCAGAAGGGCGTTATGAAGGTTCTTAAAATCCGCGCAATGTTTGAGGACTACGGTAACGGCACGCTTGACCGAGAAGTAATTTCGGAAACGGTTAAAATCATAAACGAATCAAGAGAATATTACAAAAAGACTCCCGAAAACATAAAAACTGCACCCAAGTCGGAGAAAATGCATATAAAATCGGATAACGAGCAGATTGAAATTGCAAAATTCGTTATGGATGAGCTTGAAAGATTCCGTACACCCGAAGGAATCGCAGAGCTTGAATATGCAAATCTTATCGCCTCAGCAGGCCTTGAAAGCTTCCTCAATGCCGATTTGCCGACTATGGCGGATATCAGAAATATGCCTGACAAAACAAAGGAAGAAAAACACAGACGCAAAATTGTTATTGAACACATCAAGGACATCCGTGATGCTGAAAAAGTCGCAAAGAAATTCTTCCCCGATGGCATAAAAATCTTTGACACCGCTATTATCGAATCGCTTTTCGAAGAGGAAACAAAAACAGAAAACGAACTTCTCACACTTTCAAAAGAAATGAAGAAAGCAAAAGAAGAAGGCAGAACAGATAAGGTTGCCGATATCAATGCTCAAATGCAGATACTCAGAAAGAAAAAGTCTCAGATAAAGGCAGATATCAAAAAAGCAGAAACGGATTATTCCAACTATCGCAGAGCTGCAAAGCCTTATCTTGATGCAATCAAAACAATTAAACAAGCCGAAAACTACGGCAGACTTAATGAAATTGAAGCCTTGTGTAAGGCGTAAAAATAACGGCTGTTACCGTAAAGGTAACAGCCGTTGTTTTTTAACCGAACATTCTTACAAGTGTATCAATTTTTGTGTAAATGAATCCTACAAATTCAACAACCTTGTAAAGAATTCTTTTGAGATTATTAATAACCGAGTTTTCGTTGCGTTCATCGGTTGTTCTTTCAATTGTAACTGTGTCAAGAAGCTCGCTGTTGTCGGCTCTTCTTGTTTCGATAATCATTTTGTTACCGACAAATTCAAGCGTTGAGTAGGTTACAGCATCGTCTTTAGTATAGTTAAACGCAAGATGGTCTGCCGAGTTATCATAAACAAGAGCGCCTGTTGCACAGTTTGCATTAAGATACATAACACCCTTGGGGTCTGTATAAGTCTTGCCACCCTCTGCTTCACCAACTACCTTGCAGTCTTCCATAAAATGTGAGCGTCCCTGCGAATGAGTGTGGCCCGTGATAACAAGGTCAAAATCATAGGTTTCAAATATAGGGGCAAAAATCGTTGTGAGAAGAAGCTCCGTTTCAAGGTCACCGATTGCATCGCCTGCACCGTAAATACCGTGATGAACAACACCGATTCTCCATTTAGCATCAGAATTCTTTTCAACAGCCTCTTTTGCCATTGCAATATGGTCAGGAGCATTGCCCGATGTTGAATCAAAGAACATATAAAGAACATCGCCGTAACGGAACCAGAAATCACGGTCAAGACCTCTGAAATGCTTGCCGTAATATTCGTTGGGCATATTTGTGAAATAATTATAGGTCATGCCCTTTTTATCGTGGTTGCCGATTGCCATAGCCACAGGAAGACCTCTGAGTGCCTTGGGCATAAGAAGCGTCTGCCACTCAGCATCGGTTCTGCCGGATGAAGTATTATCGCCGGGGGTGAGAAAATAGCTGATATCAGGGTTCTTTGCAAGAGCTTCGGCAAGAAGGTTATTCCACTTAAGACCGTCAGCTATCTGAACACTGTCGTCACCGTCATCATAAATTTCGGTTATCTGAACGTCACCTACAACAAGAGCCTTATGGCTACCGAAAGACTTGGTTTCGTATTCGCAAATTTCACTCCAATCTTTGCCGGTATACCACTGATAATAATATACTGTGTTTTCTTCAAGACCGGTTATTGTAACACGGCAAACAACCTGTGCATCGTTTTCAGCAGGAGTTGTTTCTCCTTTGAAAATCTTTGCATCAGCCATATCTGCATTTTTTGAAACACGGACTTCCGCTTTTGCTTCAGTTTTATCTGCGTGCCAGCAAAGACTGACCTGAGTTTCGTCTGCGCCCACATTGAGGGTCGGGAGAGTGTTTTCGTCACGGAGAGACATATAGTATTCCACCCATTCTTCGTTTGTAAGTTTCGGTGCATTAAAATCCGCAAAGGAAACGGCACCGATGCTCAGCATCATCGCGACACCGAGAACAATCGCAATAATCTTTTTCATTGCTTTCCTCCAAAAAAATCAAACGGAAACCGCTAGCGGCATTCCGTTTGAATAATTTAATATAATTATGTATTATAACAAAAGTTTTCCATTTTGTAAAGCATATTTGGACAAATTATATGAATAAATTTAACTGAGGTGAGATTGATGAAAGTAAACATCAAAAACATTATTGTTTCAAGCATAATTGCACTTGCTGTCGGCGCACTTTCCGCTCTGTTAACATCCGGAAATATGGATTTATATTCCGAAATAACCCAGCCGCCGCTTGCACCGCCGTCGATTCTTTTTCCAATTGTATGGACCATACTATACATACTTATGGGAATAAGCGCCGCGCTTGTTTACGCTGAAAAAGACACAAAACCCGATGAAGTCAAAAGTGCACTGACCGTATATGGTATAAACCTGTTTCTGAATTTTTTCTGGAGCATAATATTCTTCAATATGCGCGCGTTCCTTTTTTCATTCATTTGGCTTGTTGCTCTGTGGATTGTGATTATTGTTATGATTATCAAATTTTACAGAATCAAACCAATTGCAGGCATTCTTCAGATTCCATATCTTCTCTGGGTTACATTTGCCGGATATCTAAATCTTGCAATATATCTTCTGAATTAAAAAATGGGACAGAGTGAAAACTCTGTCCCGATAATTTTATTTGAATAATGCCTTGAATTTGCCCATAACGGTTGTTTCTTCATAGGGAAGAATTTCACCTGCATTTTCTTTTGTGAGAGGTACAAGATTTTCGCCGTCAAGATTAATCATAAACTGAGGCAAATCTTCATAGTCCCAAACGGTAATCTGTCTGTCGCTGTAAATCACAAGATTAACAAGGTCAGCAACAAATCTGTTGTCGCAGGTGTGTTTAAGATATTTTCCGAACCAGGTTATTTCAGGGAACGCACAGGTTGATGCATCAATCTGATTATCCGCAGAAACGTGGTTTTTACCACAACCGCATTCCTTTGCCTGCTTATAACTTTCACCGAGAGTACCGTCAACCTCCGAACAGGTTGCACCAAAGCTTTCGCGGTCGGTTGCAATTGTGCCGTCTGTCATTCTGTCGTTATCCGAAGTAAGAGGCATAAATGAATATCCGTATTCAGCAATAATTGCGGTGTTGATTCCGTCATCAAGAAGCGACTGAATAATTTTTTCTCCGTTATCCTGAACATTATAATGATAATAATCGCCTTTTTTGATTATTTCGGAATACTTCACTTTCTTTTCGGGAGTGTTGAAAATAAAATCAATTGTTTCTTCATATCTTTCAGTCGACATAAGAGCATAGAAACCGGGGATTGTTGCAATTGAATCAGACATTGCATCGTTAAATCCGTGAGCAATAAGCTCTTTCGTAAGATTATCGGCAAACTCAACAAGGCAGTCAACTGCACCGATTTCATAAAGTCCCTCAAGCATATAATAGATAGCCTCTGTGCCTGAATTACCCTTCATAATTTCTGCAAGAAAACGCATAAGAGAAACGGTATCAATATTGATATTACCCGAGAACGGGTCTTCACAGCATCCGACACCGTTCATTGCGCCCGCGATAAACACTGCCGAGTCAATATGATTGCGCTCGTAGTAATCTTCAGCAGCATAATAATACTCGTGAAGATAGGTCATCATAACCGCAGTGCCCATGCTCATCGAAACAAGTGCAACCTTGTCTGAATCTGTAAGGTCCATTACATATTCAATATATTCGTCAAGCTGTGCAGCGATTGTTACGGTATCATATCGCCAGTCATAATAGAACTTGTAGCAGTTTTCATAGCTGTTTGAATCTTTGAGTTCAAGATCACTGACATCCTTTTTGCCTGTGTCCGGATTGGGAATTCCGTTTTCATCGCATACGAAATCGCCAAAGATAGGTTCAACAAGCCCGCCGAGAATATCAGCAAGTTTATCGTAATCCTTGATAAAAAGATTCCACAAAATACCGCCAAGATTTTTAAAAACAGCCTCAACAATAGGTCCTGCCTGAGGTCCCCATATGCGTACATCGTCCTCTTCGGTTTCAGTTGAAAGCCCTTTATAAAAATCACCTTCAAGACCTGTCACAAACACTACAGGAACATCAAATTCAAGATTTTTAAGGTCTTGTGCGTATGTAATACCCGGTATTTTTTCGGTTTTGTCCGCAGCATAACCCACTACACAAGCAGACAAAACTATGCAGACACAAAGAAAACTCGAAACAATTCTTTTTAATGTCATTTTATTTCCTCCTGAAAAGTTTATGTTTAGAAATTATCATATATTTTTCTTGATGTCAACAATTATTTATAACCGAAAAGTTCTCTGCGTCCGCTATGCGGTTCATAATAACGCTTCAGATAATCAGCAATTTCACTTAACTCTCTGTGCTGCTCATAAAGCAGACTGAGCTCCCTCTTCAAAACATACGCCTCAGTAGAACATACACTGTCAAATAATCCTCTTAATTCCTCACGTTTTCTTACAATAATACTTTTGATTTGTCTTGCCGATTCCTCATATTCCTCGCCAAGTTCAAACAATGTTTTCTTATTTGCCATTCGTTTCTCCTTTCAAAATAAAATCGGTTGACACCGAAAAGAATCCGCTGATTGCAACAACCTCATCTCCGTCAGGCAAATCACCGTTTTCAATTTTCGAAATTCTTAACGGATTTATGCCCGTTGCCAATCCTAAAGCTTCAAGCGTAAGATATTGACTCTGCCTCAATCTGAGTATTCTGTCGCCGATACTGCCACCCGTTGCATTTCTTGCTGCAGAAATAACTTTTGCTCTGCCCAAAACGACGGGAATAATACTTTCTGAGATAACGTTCTGCTGGTAGCAAACCGCGTAACTCAAAACACGCTCAAGCTTTTGTTGCGACCTTCTAAGCATTTTTTTTACGGCAGCAGGAGTTACTCCCCTTGTTTCGGAAACACCGGTAATTGATTTTCCATCAAACCAGTGAAGCTTCACAACGGCTTTTTCATCTGCGGTCAATTCTTTCTCAATTGCCCTCTCCAGAAGTAAAGCCATATCCACCTCTCGTTTTCGCCAAGCATATTCAGCAGGTGCCTCGCAAGCACTGCAATGCCTTCCGCAGCACGCAAGTTGTGCCGTTTTTATCTCATTTTCATCGGGATAAAACGGTAAGCCTGACCTTGCTTTTTGTTTCATATTTCCACCTCCAGATAATAGTTATGCTATTAATTATAGCGAACATACGTTCGATTGTCAAGAAATATTTACATATTTTGTTTTTTCTCTTGACATTTTTAATAGTTTAGCTAATAATAAACCGTGTATAATATCTGAGGAGAATATAGAATATGAGTATAATCAGAGAATTAAGAAGAAAAAAGGGAATGTCTCAGAAAGAACTCGCTGATGCCTGTTGTGTTCATCAGACAGCCGTAAGCCAATGGGAAAAAGGAAGAACAATGCCGGACATTAACAGCATCAAATTGCTTTCGGAAGTTCTCGGAGTTTCGGTTGAAACTCTTATCGGCAACGGTCGAGAGGATGAAAACAGAATTCGAGGATTTGAAAAAATCAACGCAGAGAACGCCTTACAAATGCTCGGCAGAAGTGAATTTTTTGCCTTGATTGTCACGGATGACAGTATGATGCCTACCCTCAAACCCGGCGATACAGTTATCATTAACAGAAACATCCCTTCAACAAACGGAGATATTGTTGCGGTCACCGTTGCAGACGGTGATGCAATGATTAAAAGGATAATAAAAAAAGACACAAGCATTTTGCTTGTGTCTGAAAATTCGGAATATGAACCTTTGATTTTCAGTTACGCTGAATTCTACAATCTTCCCGTAACAATTCTTGGTAGGGTAACCGAGATGAGAAGAAAATTTTAAATTAGGTAATTAATAAATTACATTTATGCTGCAAGCATATTTAGCGCGGTTGAAAGTTGAGTATCCTCTTCAACTGTAAGCAGGGAAAGATTGGTCCCGTATCCGGACGTAAGATTCACTTCAATCATAGGCTCAATGCCTGTGCCGTTATAAACAGCAGCTTCGCCTGCTTTGGGTTCGACAAGAGCTACGGTAAGAAGCACCGCGCCGCCATCTTCAAGAGCAAAAAGTTCCTGCATTGTTCCGACGCCCGCAGTTCTCGTTCCGATAATCTGCGCCTGACTGATATCGCGAAGGTCACAGGCAAAAAGCTCTGCAGGTCCACTTGTAGCTCCGTTAACAAGAACCGCAAACGGCATTGTTATGCTGTAATATTCAGCGGGAAACACCTTCTTTATTTCGCCTGATTTAGTTCTTGTTACAGCAATATTGCCATCAATCGCAGGAACAATAACATCAATCACCTGCGCCGCATACTCTATCGTGCCGCTGTATGTATTGCGAACATCGAATATCATACTTTCAGCGCCCTGCTCAATAAGCTTTTCTGCCGCCTTCTTGAATTCGGAGGCGGTATTTTTATAAAAACCGTTAATCTTGATATAGCCGACATTGCTTTCGAGTCTGCTGCTGACACTGGGAATGGAAAATCCTCTCATCGGCTCAACAACCTTTGTTTCACCGTCACGCATATATTCAACCTGAACCGCCGAAAGCATTGATCCGTAAAGTTTTTCACTAAGTTGAACATAATTGCCCATAGTTACAGTCTGATTATCAATCGCTGTAATTACATCCAACGCTTTAAGTCCTGCTTTTTCGGCGGGCGAACCTTCATAAACATGACTTATTATGAAGCTTCCCTTTTGATAGTCATATGCAGTTTCAACCCCGATGCCCGTAAGTCCGCCCTCCAACATCACGGTATACTCGGCATAATCTGATGCATTAAGATAAATGCTGTTTGAATCGCCGAGACTCTCCACATAACCGTTGACAAGCGACGCATTGAGTTTGTTGCTCTTTTCGCCTGAGCCGTAATAATATGCATTTATGATTCCGCTTATTTCTTCGAGTGAATCATAAGTCTGAGAACGGCTTGAAATACCGCTTATAATTCCGTTATAGATTTGCTTTGAAACAACCATTGTAACCGCAAAGGTTGCTGTGATTGAGATTATTATTAATGAAATACACAGACCGAGTGAAATTTTCCTATTCATAAACGGCCGTCCTTTCTTCTGAAAAAAGGCGGCATTGAGCCGCCTCTTTTAGTTTGATTTTTATGGTTTTGAAACATAATTCAGCGGATTTACTCTGCTGACAGAACCATCGGATTTTTTGATTCTTACTTCAAAATGAAGGTGCGGACCGGTTGTGTTACCGGTATCGCCTATAAGACCGATCTGTTCGCCTTTCTGAACAACATCGCCTACACTAACCTGAAGTCTCTGAGCGTGAGCATATAAAGTATGTTTACCGTCGCCGTGGTCAATTATGCAGTAATTACCGAATCCCGAATTCCAGTTTCCGTCATTCTTTGCGAGGATTACCTCTCCACCCTGTGCAGCACGGAAGGGCGAGCCCTTTGTCGTAACATCCGTTCTGACGATATCGATACCCCAGTGAGGACTTCCGTCGCTGTATGAAGGATATGTTGCGGTAAGTCTTGTCGAACCTGGAACAGGCCAAATCATATTACCGTCATTGTTGAATTCTTCATCGGGAACATCGTTTTCTGTTGAACCCTGACTTTTAATAACAGCTTCAATTTCCGCTTCAAGCTCTGCACGCTCTTTTTCCTGGCGCTTGATTGCAGCTTTGTATGCATCGCTGTCCTTATCAAGGTCTTTAAGAAGATATTTCACTTCATCTTTCTTGCCGGTAACGTTACTTTTCTTCTTCTGCTGATTACTCAGACTGCTCTCAAGGCTGTCCTGCTTGTCGGTAAGTGTGTTCATCTGAGTGTCAAGTTCAGCTCTTTTGCCCTCAAGTTCCGCTTTCTGAGCTTCGCATTCCTTTTGAAGCTCCGCTAAATGAATAAGCTTTTCGGAAAGCTCAGCAATAAGCTCATTATCTCTTTCGCTAACTCGCGTCACAAGCTCTTTTCTTGCGAAAAATGAAGAAATATCGCCGCTCGTCATAAGAAGTTCAAGGGTTGAACCATTGCCGCCCGACATATAATTTTCTCGGATTCTTGCAAGAAGAAGTTCTTTTGTTTCTTCCATAAGAGTTTCGGTTGAAACCATCTGTGCTTCGATTTCCGAAATTCGAGCATTGATTTTATTTATATCATTAGTTGTAACATTAATATCGCCTTGCAGATCATCAATATCTCCGTTAAGAATATCGATGCTTTCATCAAGCAAATCAATCTGCTCTTCAATATCCGCAATCTGGTTGTTAAGTTCATCAAGCTTCTGCTCGTTGGTTTTGATATCCTGCTCAACCTCATCAAGTTTTTCCTGGTTTTCCTGGATGTCCTTCTCGATTTCCTCATATCTGTTCTGCAACTCTTCGAGTGACTTATCATCCTGTGCATAAGCAACAGGTAAACAAGACGAAACGATGCAGACAAGAACCATCAGAAAACATAGAAATCTTTTCTTTGAACCGGTTCTCTTAATCATCAAGCTCAACAAACTTCCTTTCCTTAAGATACTTTCTGATTGATGTTGCGCTGCCGAAAACAGCAGTGAATACACCGATGCCGACAAAAGCAGCAGCTATATACGGTGCGTAATCAATGAATTCAATCCTGATATCTCCGGTACCGAATCCTGAAAGAACGGTGTTAAACGAACCAAGAGCGAATTCATAAATTCCCCACACAGCCGCAAATGACAACACTCCGGCTATTAAACCTATAATGATGCCTTCAATCATAAACGGCCAGCGTATAAATGAATTGGTTGCACCGACACTCTTCATAATGCTGATTTCAAGTCGTCGGCTGAACATTGTTACTTTAATCGTATTTGAAATTATAAACAGCGAAACGACGAGCAGAAGCACAATCATACCGATACTTATATATGTAACGGAATTTCTGATGCCTTCTAGCTGCCTTGCAAGCGTGCTATTTTCATAAACGCGCTCTATACCGCTCAACTGCTTTATCTGATTGACAACATCTTCAAACCCTTCCATATTGCTTATCGTTACACGGTAAGCATCGGGAAGCGGGTTTTCATTAAGACCGCTTAGATATTCTCTGAGACCTTCATCAAGCTCCGAAAGAATTTCTTCATATGCAGTATCTTTGTCAATATTCTCAACAAACGCAACATTCTCTATTGAACGCAAATCGTTGCCGAGTTTGATATACTCATAATTTGAAGCTTCCATATCGGCATAAACCATAATTACGTTTTCAGATTCGATTCCCGTGATAAATGCTTCAATATTCACAAGAAGCATAAACGCAATACCTATAAGCATAAGGCAGCTGAAAAGAACGGTTATCGAAGCAACCGACATAAGCTTGTTGACTTTAAGATTGCGGAAGCCTTCTTTGGTCAGATATCCTAAGTTACCCATCAATCTTCGCCTCCCGTCACATTAAAATCCGCTTGAATTTCAACAGGTTCGCTGTTTTCCTGCGAATCGGCTGACTGGCGGTCCTGCGCATATGCAGAATAGTCTTCCTCGGGAGGGACAACATATTCGTTTGAAATTTCGCTTACTGCATTGATATGAGATGTTGCGGCTTCTCTGACAAGCGCACCGCCGTCAGATACGACAGTACCTTTGTCAAGAATGATAACTCTCTTATCAAAGCAACGAACAAGGCTGTGCTCGTGAGTAACCATAATAACTGTTGTTCCGGTTTCGTTGAGACGCATAAGAAGCTCAACGATTTCATAGCTCATCTGAGGGTCAACATTGCCCGTAGGCTCGTCCGCAATAATGATTTCAGCATTGTTTGCAAGAGCTCTTGCAAGAGCAACTCTCTGCTGCTCGCCGCCGGAAAGCTCCTGAGGATAGTTTCTTGCCTTTTCGTTAAGACCCATAAGACTGAGCACATAAGGTACTCTTCTGCGGATTTTTTTCTCTTTTGTTCCGATAACGCGCATTGCAAACGCAACATTATCAAAAACTGTCATGTTGGGAATGAGTCTGAAATCCTGAAAAACAATTCCGAGTCTGCGGCGGAATTTCGGGATATCTCTCTTTTTAATTTTTGTTAAATCGGTACCGTCAACAACTATGCATCCCGTTGAAGGCACCTCTTCCCTCATCATAAGCTTGAGGAAAGTACTCTTACCTGCGCCCGACGAACCTACCACAAAAACAAATTCGCCTTTGTCGATGGTAAGATTTATATCTTTTAAAGCATGAGTGCCGTTATCATACTTTTTTGATACACCGGTAAATTGAATCACAGTATCAATCCTTAAATCAATTAATATTTGACAGGCTTTGCATCAAGATATTTCTTAACCATAAGAGCTACTTTGAATACAATTGCATCGTCAAATTCTCTCAGGTCAAGGCCTGTAAGCTTCTTGATTTTTTCAAGTCTGTAAACAAGGGTGTTTCTGTGAACAAAAAGTTTTCTTGATGTTTCAGAAACATTGAGGTTATTTTCGAAGAAACGCTGAATGGTAAACAGCGTTTCGTGGTCAAGGCTGTCAATTGAGCCTCTCTTAAAAATCTCTCTGAGGAACATATCGCAGAGAGTTGTGGGCAGCTGATAAATAAGGCGGGCAATGCCGAGATTTTCATAGCTGACGATTGTCTTTTCGGTATCAAAAACCTTTCCGACTTCAAGAGCAATCTGAGCTTCTTTGAATGAACGGGCAAGGTCTTTTATGCCTTCGATAGTTGTGCCGATACCTACAAGCACGTGGGTATAAAGCTCGGTGCTCAACGAATCGGAGATTGAGCGTGCAAGCTTTTCGAGATCCTTTGTTTCTATGTTGCTTTTTACTTCTTTGACAATAGCAATATCATTTTCATTGATATTGATAACAAAGTCCTTATTCTTATCAGGGAAGAGATTCTGAACCGAGTCAAAAACAGCCGCATCGTTATGGTCGGTTATTCTGATAAGAAGAACAACTCTTGTTGCTTCAGAATTAAATCTAAGCTCTCTTGATTTAATATAAATGTCGCCGGGAAGAATATTGTCAAGTATAACATTTTTGATGAAATTGCCTCTGTCAAACTTCTCTTCATAGTACTGCTTGAGATTTTCAAGAGAAACACAGCAAACAGCCGCAAATCTGCCTGCAAGTTCATCGGTACCTTCAACAAAAACAGCATATTCGGTCTGAATATGCGAACCGAAATTGCAGAAGGTGTTGCCGTTGATGTAGTGAAGCTCGTTGTCGGAAAAAACATCGCTTGCTGTTGAGATAACCTCGCCGATTTTGCTCAGTTCACTGCACGCGATAATGGTTCCTGTTTCGTCAATTACACCCAGAGTTCTGCCTACAGCATCTCTCATCTGATGGACCAAACCCTGGAAAATTCTGTTTGACATAATTATTACCCCTCATCTGATTTGTTTTACATCTTTGTGAATTTATACAAAATGACCATTGGGACATCTACATTTTACACAACAAAGAGCTTTTTTGCAATAGAAATATTCGAT
>JAZNHM010000241.1:0-3415 GCA_045576955.1 Acutalibacteraceae bacterium
CCCCAACTCCTTGGCACACAGAACGACATGGCTACGATCCGACTTCCCTACGATGTTAACCTTTATCACCTTCCCGAAGAAGAAAAGGCAAAGCTTCAGCAGCTTCCCACATCTCTCGAGGCCTCGCTTGATGCTCTTGAAGCTGACCACGACTTCCTTACAGAAGGCGGAGTATTCCCCGAAGAGCTTATCGCCAACTTCATCAAGACAAAGCGTGCGGAATGCAGCCAGCTTTCAGCAATCCCCCATCCCGCAGAATTCGATAAGTACTACAATCTTTAATATCATAACGCACCTTCCTTGCGGAGGGTGCGTTATTAAATTCGGAGTAAACAACTATGAAAAATAATACTTGTATGATTGCCCACAGAGGCTACAGTTCAAAATATCCCGACAATACTGAAATTGCATTCATCAAAGCAGCCGAAAACGGTTCGGGCGGTGCTGAAACAGATGTAAGAATAACCAAAGACGGATTACTTGTTGTCAATCACAATGACGAAGTTACTTTTGCTGACGGCACAGAGCTCCTTGTTGCCGAAGCAACCTACGAAGAACTCTCTGCAAAACCAATAAAAAATACAAAATCAGATGATGTTGTTTATCTATGCACTTTCAGACGCTACCTTGAGATAATGAAAGAAAACAACATGATTTGCTTTGTTGAACTCAAGGGTGAATTCAGCGATGAAAAAGTAAAAGAGGTTTTTGACACCGTTTCAGAGATCTACGACCTCTCGAAATGCATTATGCAGTCATTCGACTTCAATAATCTTATTAAAGCACGCGAAATGTTCCCCGATTTGCCGCTGATGCTCACCTACGGCTCTGACGAGGAGGACTACAAACGTTGCTTCGACTACGGATTTTCTATTGATGCATATTACGGAATCATAACAAAAGAAATGATTAAGGAATTCCACAACAGAAATCTTGAAGTTGCACTCTGGACGGTAAACGATAAAGAAGCTCTCGATTACTGCCTTTCGCTCGGCGTTGACTACATAGAATCAGACGTTTTCGGCAAAACACAAAACCCTTAATTATCATTAAATTCAATTGCAGATATTTTGAAAGCAACGGCTCACGGATTTTCGTGAGCCGTTATTTTTTCTGCAATAGTGCCGAAAACCGGTGCACAACTTATTGCACCCTCTCCTCCGTTTTCTTTGAGAATTGCAACAGCATACTTCGGATTATCTGCAGGAAAATATCCCGCAAACCATGCGTTATATATTTCTTCTCCATTTTGAGATTTGCCGGTCTGTGCCGTTGCCGTTTTTCCCGCAACGGAAACATAATCGCTCCTTGCTCTGCTTCCGCTTCCGCTTTCGACAACCGCTTCAAGAAAACTCATAAGTTTTTTTGCGGTTTCAGCGCTTATAACCTGCTTTTTATCAATATAACGGTATATTTTGGTCAATATCCCGTCTTTATCGCAATTACCCTCAATCAGATACGGCTCTATATAAACTCCGTTTCTCGCTATTGTTGCCATTGAGGAACAAATCTGCAAAGGTGTTGCAATAAGTGCACCCTGACCGAATGAAATATTCGCAACCGCAGCTTTTGAATCAAACTCTTCTACCGACGGTAAAATGCCTTTTGATGAGTCGATGCCGTCTGCAAGAGTAATTTCATTTCCAAAGCCGAAAGCGGATGCGGTTTTGACAATATTCTTTGCCCCTGTTTTTAATGCAAGCTCAATAAAATATGTGTTGCACGAATTTGCAACTGCACCTTTCATATCAATCAAGCCGTGACCGTCTTTCTTATGACAATGAAAAGTCACTCCATTATAAACAACACTTCCCGTACAATTATATACAAAAGTTTCGTTGATTCCGCTTTCAAGGGCCGCAGCGGCAACAACCGGTTTAAAAACCGAACCGACACTGAAAGGCAGCAAAGCTCTGTTAATCAACGGTGATTTATCATCATCAAGATATTCTGATATGTCATATTGATTGAACAAAGGTCTCGAAACGCATGCCCTGATTGCACCGTTTTCAATTTCCATAACAACAGCCGCAGCACAATCCGCCCCCGATGCATCAAGAACAGCTTCGGTTATCTGTTGAATATCCTTATCAATCGTCAGCACAACCCCGTTTTTCGGCACGGAATTCCCCTCGGTTTCTATTCCTTCTCCAAGCATAACCCTGCCTCTGGCATTTGCCGAAAAAACAAATCTCACATCACTGTTATTTTCGGAAAGATGAGAATTGCAAGCTTTTTCCACCCCGCTTACCCCCTTGCCGTCCGAATTCAGGTAACCGATAATATGACACGCCGTGAAAGCCGCTGAATAACGTTTTGGCACCCTTGCGGTGATAATATTTTCGGTTGAAGTAATCTGAGAATCAACTTTTACCGCAACGGGATTTCCCTTCGACATCCTGTCCATAACCGATTCAAATACATCGGGCATCACCCTGCCTTTCAAACAAGCAAGTGCCTCGTTTGACGGTTTAGCGGCGGCATAAATATCATGTTCGGAATTTGTTAATGGACGCATATTACAGTCATAGACCGTGCCTCTCAGAGTTGTAATGTCAATTGTTTTTGAGGATGACATATGTGATGCCTGAGTAGTATTCAAGCACAAGCCATAAAGACGTATTCCGTTTGCAAAAAACAACACAATCAGAACGGCAAAAATAAAAAAAGCTCGTTTTTTCAAAAAATCAGCTCCCTGCGATATTTTGCCGCAGAGAGCTGAGATTAAACACTTTTCAGTTTCTTTTTTGATGAAATAACAACGCCTGAAATAATGAGCATCGCCCCAATAACACCCATAGCAGTTATCGGCTCTTTCAGAAACATTCCGCCGGTTATGAGAGTCACAAAAGGATTGATATAAATATAATTATTGGTTGTTACAACCCCGAGACGCGAAATTGCTTTATTCCACAAAACATAACATATTCCGCTTCCGATTACTCCAAGAAAAAGAATACAAAACAGCATATCAGGCTTTCGGAATGCCTCAAACGGCATACGGTCACCCTGAATCAACGCTATCGGGAGAGCGGTAATAAAACCGTAAAACATCAGTTTACGGGTAAGCATTACGCTGTTGAACTTATCAACACAGGTTCGCAAAACAACCGAATAAACAGCCCAAGAGAATGCCGCACCGAGAGATAGTGCATCACCGGCGGGGTTAAGCTTAAGCACAAACTGACCGTTAAAAACAACCAGAATTACACCTGCAAATGCTACAACAAATCCAAGCGCAGTATTTTTGCTAAACTTTTCACCTTTAATAAAAAAATGAGCAAGAATTGCAGTTATTATCGGAGCACCCGCAACAATAATGCTTACGTTTGATGCAAGAGTATATTTCAATGCCGTGTTTTCAGTTATGAAATAAAGGGTACAGCCGAAAATACCCATCGCAAGAAAAAGCAAC
>JAZNHM010000242.1:0-8493 GCA_045576955.1 Acutalibacteraceae bacterium
CAGGGGATTGAGTTTGCCTTGATGTATTCAAACATTTCTTCCTTTGTCATGCCGTCTGCATGAGCGTCGGGGTTGAAATCATCAATGAGGTTATCCGCTCTGTGGCGCATTTTGCATTCCTTGCAGTCAAGCAGAGGGTCGGAGAAGCTGGCAACGTGACCGCTTGCTTCCCAGACTCTGGGATGCATAAGGATATCGGCATCAACTTCATAGCTGTTCTTTCTTTCCTGAATGAAGCGCTTGCGCCAGGTGTCCTTAACGTTGTTTTTCATTCTTGCGCCGAGGGGACCGTAGTCCCATGTGTTTGCAAGACCACCGTAGATTTCGCTGCCTGCGAAGATGAAGCCTCTGCCTTTACAAAGGGCAACGATTTTTTCCATTGTTTTGTCTGTGTTTTTCATCATATCCAAAACTCCCGCCATTATAAATTTTTACTCTGTTATCATACCCTAAAATTGCCTTTAAAGTCAATGATTACCGCAACCAAAAAAGACCGCGTAAAGCGGTCTTTTTTGGTGAAATGTTATATATTATATACATTTATATCGATATAAATTTGCGATTGATAATTATTTGCGTCTGTATGCATGCAGATGTGCATAGATTTCGGCTGCTTGAGAGTCGTTCAGACCCTTTATGGGAATTGCGCCGAAATCGGTAACAAGAACAAACCCGGGGTAAGAATCCGAGCTTCTTTTGGCGGAGCCCATACTCATTCCGACTCCGTGCATATTAACCCTGACGATGTCGTCGTAGTAAACAATAAAATGCTTTGTAAAGCAGGGAATTTTCGCAGGAATTCTGCCTTCAATGCAGTTTTTGTAAACCTCAACATAGCATTTTGAGGCGGCAACAGCGGCGAGAATAAAGTAAATAAGCATGAGAATACCCACACACATAAGCAAAGCATCGGCGATACCATTATTGTTATCAAAAATCATAAGCAGAAACACATAACCCATCATTCCTGCGAGGGGAATCAGAACGAGCGGAAACAGAATATATCTGTAAAACAGATTTTTGCCCATAGTAAAAAATCTCTGAGATTTGCCTTTGTCACGGCTCGAATAGTCGGGAACAGGTTCGAGCTGCTTCGATTTCAGTCTTCCGCATTCGGTGCAAAGATTATCGGAACGGCTCATTTTTGCTTTGCAGAATTTACATTTCATATTTATCTCTCCAGTCTGTCAATCAGTCCGAAAAGTTCAATGTAGAAATCCTGAGTATCGTCGGCTTCGTTACCAAGACCGATAACCTTTCCGTGGTCGCCGTCCTTTGTTTCGGCAACATTCCAGATACCTTTCTGAATCTCCTTTTCTTTTCCTTCCGCAAACTCGATTCCCTCAACCGAGAAATCAATATATTCTTCGCCAAAGGGATATCTTGCGGAAACAACGCTTACGAGTCCGTCGTTATCCTGCCAGGTTTCGTCAATGGCAATTCCGCCATCGGTTGTGCCTTTATATGAACCCATAGCAAGAGCGAACGGATAAAGAATCGGCATTGTTGAAGTCTGGGGTACCTGACCTCTGAGCAGAGTGCCTTCCTTTGTTGTGCTGTAAGAATAGGAGAAATAATAAACGTCCTCAACGGTCTGAATGGTTTCATTGAGTTTTGCGGCACCGTCGGGTGAGAGGTCATAAGCAGCGTGGTCGTTGCCCGATGCGGTGATTTTGTCAATGGCGCTTTCGGCATTGCTGTCAGTGATTCCGAAATGGTCGAGCTTGAAATCATAAACATTTGAAGCGGGGGATGCAACTCCCGCAACACCGAAGCAGAGAGTCATAAGCATTTCGGTTGTGTCGCCTATGCCGACAAGACCTCCGACGGAATTGAGAACTTCCGTGAGAGATGAGCCATTATGCGGAGCGCAGAGAGTGGTTACGCTGTGCACCCAATTGCCTTTTCCGCCTTCAAAAAGCGGTGATAAATCCTCGGGCGATGCTGCTTTTTCTTCATCATTGCCGTATTCAAGAAGTGATGCAAGCAGACGCACGGTTGCACCGCCGAAGCTGTGACCGAGAAGGTTGATTTTTACTCTCTGACCGCCGTTGATTTTTTCTCCCCATTCGGGAACGAGCGGTTCGGTGAATTCTCTGCCGTAGCGCTCATGGTTATGTTCTTTTGAATGAGCTTCGCCGTAGTCAACGGTTGTTCCTGTGAGTTGAGCATAAAGTTCGCATGCTCTGTCCCAGGTGCTTGAAACGGGGCCGACGCTCGGAGCGTGGACTTCAAAGCCCTGCTCTGTAAGATATTCGGTGAGATTGCAGGCGGTTGCACCCCAATACTGAACGGTATCATTAACGCCGTCGCCCTCGCCCCAGCCACCGAGACCGTGAACGAGAACATAGGGATATTTAACCTTTCCGCCGTTGAGTTCCCACCAGGCCTCGCGGATTCCGCCGTAGTGAACGGGAACAGCTATTGCGGTGATTACAAGGCACAAAGCAAGAACAGCCGCAATGATTTTTATAAATTTATTTTTGGTTTTTTTAGGTGCCTGCGGCTGGACGGGAGCAGGCTCCTCAGCATTATTATCGGAGTGGTTATCTTTAAGCAGATAGTCGGTTGACACTCCGAAAAGCTCGCTCATTGCGAGAATTTTATCCGTATCGGGAAGCGCTGTACCCGACTCCCATTTCGAAACGGACTGACGGGATACGCCGAGAGCCTCTGCAAAAGCTTCCTGCGAAAGATTTTTTTCTTTTCTGAGTGAAATTATTTTTTCGGAAAGAGTCATATTTCTTCCTCCTTTGTGAGTTGATGCCATTCTAAACAAAAACACGGTCTTTTTCAACCAATTTGGGTTTGCATTTGTAAAAAAGTCTATGTAAACTTGGGTTTACATTATAAAAAGGGCAGTTCATATGAACCGCCCTTTTGTTCAGGAAACTACTATATATCCCATCGGAAACGGTTCAACTTCAGGGGAATCAGTCAATGTTTTCAGCACGAGATAAAAATTGAAATCTCTCGGTTCGCGGTGGTTTCTCGTCATCCAATCGCTCAGATGAACGTTGCCTTTAAGAAGTGTTATAAGGTCACCGTTTTTATCGGCAAACGACTGAGTATGAACATAGTCAAAATCGGGCATGGGATAAACTTCGGCATACTCCTCATATGATGTTTGTGCCGGCATTACCATTCCGATGTCGTTTTCGTGGCGCCATTTAAGATAGCACGCTTTGAACTGAACTTCGTTTAGCAGCTCGTAATCAATCATTTTTCTATTCCGAGTTCACGGCAGCATTCGGCAACCGCATCCTGCATCTGTGCCATTTTCTTTTCCATATCCGCAACGAGAGCGAACTGTGTACGGCATCTGACGAGATTATGTTCGGGATATTCGGTTTTGAAATAAACGTCGCCGTTTATGAAGTCGCCAAGGAAACGCATACCGCATTCAAAAGTCATAAGCTTGGAAGAGAAAGCAAGCTGGTTGATTTCTTCTGCGGTGAGGCTTTCGCCTGCAGTTGAAAGATAACCGAGCGCATATGCTTTGAAATATTCAAGGCTGAGCGAAACCTTTGAAACGTCTTTTTCATCCTCTGCGGCGGTGTTTGCGCCAAAACGGATGCTGTCGCCGAAATCATAGAGCGAAAGTCCGGGCATAACAGTATCAAGGTCAACAACGCAGATACCCTCGTTGGTTTCATTGTCAAACATAACGTTGTTGAGTTTTGTGTCGTTATGAGTTACGCGGAGAGGAAGCTTGCCTTCTGCAACGAGGTCGAGAAGTACGGCGCAATCCTTTTCGCGTGCAAGCACAAAATCAATTTCATCCTTAACCTGATTTGCTCTGCCCGAAAGGTCGTCTGCAACAGCTTTTTTGAAGTCAGCAAATCTTGAGACTGTATTATGGAAATTGGGAATTGTTTCAACGAGTGAATCAATGGGGTAATCTGCAAGTATATTCTGGAATTTACCGAAAGCCCTTGCGGCATTATAGAATGTTTTTGCGCAGTCAACGCTCTGGCAGGAATGGGTATTATAAATGAAATTATAGCATCTCCAGCATCTGCCTTCACCATCGAGATAGTAGGGTTTACCGTCTGTTGTGGGAATGACAGCAAGGCATTCTCTCTTGACATCTCCGCCGTTTTCGGCAACCTTTTTCTGCATAAATGCAGTAACGCCCATAACGTTTTTCATAAGACCGTCATAGTCCTTGAAAACATAGGTGTTTACTTCCTGAACAAGATATCTGTTGAGTGTGCCGTCAGCTTCGCGAAACTCAAATTTATATGTGTTGTTGATGTGTCCGTCGTGAAGCTGAGAGGATTTTTCAAACTCGCCGCTAAAGCTGAAAGCTCCGAGAAGCTCTTTTATATTTTTAACATTTTCCATTGTTATTCAAGCCTTTCTGAATGTGATGTTTCCGAAAAATTCGGGTCTGTGAAAATCGGGATTTTCTATTTTAACGGGGAAATGCGAGCCGTAGTGAGGCAGCTTTGCGCCGTCGGCACACTTGTAAAAATTCCCCTTTATCGATGTTTCGGATATTTTGAAATCGGTCTGATAGAGATTGGAAATGAAGTTTTCGGAAAGAATAATTTCATATCCCCACGCTTTCCTGCTGTCCTCTTCGATTTCCATAGGATAAATTATGGGTTCAAGGTCGGTCAGATCTTTTATGAATACTCTGTCCGCACGGCAGGTACCGATTTGCGAAAGATAAACACCTTTCGGATTTACTTCAAAATTGACATAACGGTTGTCGCCGATAACCGGCAAAAGAAAAAGTTCAAGACAGCTGTCGGTATAGACGGGGTCATCACGCTTTGTGCATTCGCATCGGATATCTTCTTCGAACGACCACAAAAGCGCGTGGATCCCTTCACCTTCGACGGCAAACATTGCTGCATAGCTTTCGGGCTTGCAACTGTTGATATCCCACATAAAAGAGTCGATTGCCGCAATCGGGAAATCCCTTGCTTCGGCAGCAGATCTGAATATCGGAGCAATATATTCCACGGTATCCCTCCGTAATTGCATTATTAAGATATTATACATTAATATAAACGAATAGTCAACAAAAAACAAAGCAGGAAAATCAACGAAGAAATTCCTGCTGTGATGATAATTATTAAATTACATAGCCTCAACGATAGCCTTTGTATCTCTTGCGATAACAAGCTCTTCGTTTGTGGGAAGAACATAAACCTTAACCTTTGAATTTGCGGTTGAGATTTCGCCTTCCTTGCCTCTTCTCATAATCTCGTTTGCTTCAGCATCAAGCTCAATGCCGAGGTAACTGAGGTTGTTACATACATCTGCACGAAGGTCAAATGTGTTTTCACCGATGCCGCCTGTGAATACGATAGCATCAACGCCGTCCATAGCTGCAACATAGCTGCCGATGAGCTTGCGTACCTGATACTTCTGAATGCTTCTTGCAAGGTGTGCTCTTTCGTTGCCGTCTGCTTCTGCTGCGGAAACGTCTCTGTCGTCACTGCCTACGCCTGAGATGCCGAAAACGCCCGACTGCTTGTTGAGGATGGTGTCTGTTTCAGCGGGGGTCCAGCCTTCCTTCTGCTGAAGGTAGGTGATAACCGAGGGGTCAACTGCGCCGCAGCGTGTGCCCATAATGAAACCGTCGAGGGGAGTGAGACCCATGCTTGTGTCGATGCACTTGCCGCCCTTGACAGCTGTGATTGATGAACCGTTGCCGAGATGGCAGGTAACAATCTTGAGGTCTTCAATATTCTTACCCATAACTTCTGCGCATCTTGCACTTACGAAACGGTGTGATGTGCCGTGGAAACCGTAGCGGCGAACAGCATACTTCTCGTAGTATTCATAGGGAATGGGGAAAATATATGCTTCGGGGGGCATTGTTGAATGGAATGCGTTATCAAAAACAACAACCTGAGGAAGCTCTGCGCCGAAAACGTCGATGCAAGCTTTGATGCCTTGAATGTGTGCGGGATTGTGAAGAGGAGCGAGGTCGCAAAGGCTTTCGATGCCCTTGATAACTTCGTCTGTTACGAGAACGCTTTCGTTGAAGAGAGCACCGCCCTGAACGATTCTGTGACCGATAGCGGAAATTTCGCTGAGGTCGTCGATAACCTTTGATGCACCTTCGGTAAGAGCTTTCTTAACCTGAAGGAATGCTTCGGTATGATTTGACATAAATACTTTTGTTTCAAACTTTTCGCCATTTGCAGAGCCGCCGATAAAGCTTGTTTCGTTTCCGATTTTTTCGCAGTTACCCTTTGCAAGAACAGCTTCGGTATCCATATCGAAAAGCTGATACTTGAGTGACGAACTGCCGCAGTTAATAACAAGAATTTTCATTTTAACACTCCTAATAGTGAATATTTGCTTGATTTTAATCCTACAAATGTATATTATATACTTATCGAAGAATTTTTTCAAGTGCTTTATAACATAATTTCTTTGAAAGGAACGCTATGAAGGTTGCAGGAATCATAACCGAATATAATCCGTTTCATAACGGTCACGCTCATCTTGTGAAGATGGCGAGGGATAACGGTGCAACTCATATTGTTGCGGTTATGAGCGGAAATTTTGTTCAGAGAGGTGAGCCTGCTCTGCTTGACCGTTCTGTCAGAACAGAGGCGGCGCTTATGAACGGTGTTGACCTTGTTTTGCAGCTTCCCGCAGTCTGGGCGGTATCTCCTGCTCAGAGCTTTGCACGGGCAAGCGTTGAGATGATTGACGGGCTCGGCTTGGTTGATGAGCTTATTTTCGGAAGTGAATGCGGAGATGCGGAAAAGATTGTTTCTGCCGTTTGTGCCCTTGAATCTGAAGAACTTAAACCGTTGCTTAACAAAGAACTACAGAAGGGGATATCATTTGCATCCGCAAGAGAGAACGCACTCAGGGTTATCAGTCCCGAAAGCGCTGACATAATAAAATCCCCCAACAATATTCTTGGCGTTGAATACGTTGCGGCGTTGAGAAAAATCGGAAGCAGGACAGTGCCTGTTACTTTTTCGAGAATCGGTGCGGACCACGATGCAAAAGAAAGCTGCGGAAGCATAGCATCTGCGTCATATATCAGAGAAAAGTTTTCCGACGGAGAATGGGAAAGCTTTGTACCGGAAAATACAGCTGAAATTTATAAAAAAGCTCAAACTGCCGATATAAAAAGAATAGAGAACGCGATGCTTTACAAAATGCGTACCGCCGATTCCGCATCGCTTTCCAAAGCCTCCGATATAAGCGAGGGTATCGAAAACAGAATTATTTCGGCGTCCGAAAAAGCCAAAACCCTTGAAGAACTTTATTTTTTCTCAAAAACGAAGCGTTATTCACACGCACGGATAAGACGCATTATTCTTAATTATTTTCTTGGTTTTACAGCCGAGGATACTGCGCTCTCAGTGCCGTATTTAAGAGTAATCGGTTTCAACGAAAAGGGTGCGGAGCTTATCAGAAAGGCAAAAGAAACCGCCCGACTGCCGATTATCACAAAAGCGGCAGATATTGCATCGCTCGGCGAAAACGCACAGAGAATATTCTCTCTCGAGTGCAAGGCAGGGGATGTTTATGCACTGTGTTTTGAGAATGTTTCTGCTTGCGGAGACGAAAAACGCAGCCGTCCAATTATTAAATAATTTTATTTTGTATTATTCTATAATTATTAAAACTTTATATATTTGTCAGTTTACAAATTTTGAATCCCTTATCCCGACAGATGATTATTCTGCTTTTCAGGATAAAGGGATTTTTTGTTTATTGTTTTACAACAGTAAAAATTAACGAGTTTTTATGGTCACTATTCACAAAGTGTAAAAAATAATTAACAAAAATAATAAAAACAAACATTGAAATTTCGTATGAATGCACAAACAATTATTTTTTTAAAATTTATTTTAAATTTTTATTGACAAAATATTGATTTTCGTATAAAATATCTTCTCGCAATTGTAAAATGGAAATTAATACCCTATAATTTACCCTTTATTACGCGTAATAAAGGGAGTTAGGGGCGGAGTTTCCGTAACAAAATTCGGCATTCCACATGGAAATGGAAAGATTTAAAGAAACGGAGTGATTTAGCCTAATGCTGAAAACAAAAACCGTTAAACGAGGAAGCTGTGAGCGCCAGAGCTTCGGAAAAATCAACGAGGTTATGGAGATGCCCAACCTCATTGAAATCCAGAAGGCTTCCTACAAATGGTTCATCGAAACCGGCCTTAAGGAGGTTTTCCGTGATACGGCGGACATCACGGATTATACCGGAAACTGGGTGCTCAGCTTTGTTGATTACAGAATGGACGACAAGCCGAAGTACACGGTTCGCGAATGCAAGGAACGCGACGCAACCTACGCTGTTCCTATGAGAGTAACCATTCGCCTTCAAAATAAGGAAACAGGCATCATCAAAGAGTCAGAAGTCTTTATGGGTGATTTCCCCCTTATGACTGAAAGCGGCACCTTTGTTATCAACGGCGCAGAGAGAGTTATCGTTTCTCAGCTCGTTCGTTCACCCGGTGTTTACTACGGAATGACTCACGACAAGAC
>JAZNHM010000243.1:0-17374 GCA_045576955.1 Acutalibacteraceae bacterium
ATTGCAACGGCAGAAGCGGCAGATATCACAATCCTTGCACTCGGTCTTGACTGCTCAATTGAAGGCGAAGATACAGGCTTTGATAACGATTACACAGCTTGCGGCGATAAGAAAACTCTTTATCTCCCCGCAACTCAGCAGAAGCTTGCAGAAGCAGTGTGTGATGTTTGCGAAAACGTTGTTGTTGTTCTTATGTGCGGTAGTGCAATCGACCTTGGAGAAAAGGTAACAAACCATGCAAAAGCGATTATCCACGCTTGGTATCCCGGCGCGTTTGGCGGCCTCGCAGTTGCAAATATTCTTGCAGGCATTGCAAACCCCGGCGGCAAACTTCCCGTAACAATCTACAAGGGAGACCACAACCTTCCCGATTTTGAGGATTACTCAATGATCGGCAGAACTTACAGATATATTGAGGGCGATGCTCTTTATCCCTTTGGCTACGGCCTTTCGTTCACAACATATGCATATGAGAATGAGAAGATTGTTTCAGCAGATGACAAGACTGTAAAAATCAGTGTTGATGTAAAGAACATCGGAGAAAGAACTGGTTTTGAAAGAGTTCAGGCTTATGCATCGTTTACCGACAGCAGAACAGTTACTCCTCATTTCCAGCTTTGCGGAATCAAGGCTGTTGAACTTGCTCCCGGCGAATCTAAGAATGTTGAGCTTGAAATTGACCGTTACTGGCTCAAGGCTGTTACTGATGATGGCGAAAGAGTTGAACCCGACGGAGAGCTTGCTCTTTATATCGGCGGCCATCAGCCTGACGCTGTCAGCGATAAGCTTACAGGTTATTCCTGCAAAAAAATCGCACTGTAAGCAAAAAAAATCATTGACAAATCGAAACCATAGTGATATTATGTATCACAAGAAAAGCTATGACGAAGAAGGCGGAATTGCAAAGTTTTCAGAGAGGCGGCGTGTGGTGCGAGCCGTCAGCGGAACAATTCGTGGCTATCCCTTCCGAGCAGAGGCTCCGAAAGCCGTTTGGTGAGTAGACAGCTTCCGTATTCGCTGCGTTAAAGCGTAGGGCTTGTTGGAGTCCGTTGAGCGGCACGAAAGTGCAATTTGAGTGGTACCGCGGGTTAAGATTTTACTCGTCTCAAAGCAATTAATCTTGCTTTGAGACGTTTTTTTATTCTCAAAGCGAAAGGAGAGATTCAAATGATAACATTCGGTCAGGGTTCAGTCGAAAACAAAATAATGGAGGTTGCTCAGCGAATTATTGCGCTTCGTCTGGATATGGGTCTTACCCAAGGCGAAATGGCATCAAAAATCGGTATGAGCGAAGAGGAATACTGCTTTTATGAATCCGGAAGCAGGGATTTCAGCTTCACTTTCATTTATAATTTTGCTCAGGTATGCGGTGTTGAAATCACTGATATTATGGAGGGCAGCAGCCCCAGTTTGACAGAGTATACTCTCACAAGAAAAGGCGAAGGTATGCCCATAACAAGAAGAGAGGGGTTTGTTTATAACCGCCTTGCTCCTTTCTTTAAAAATAAAATTGCAGAGCCTTTCAGAGTAGTTATTCCTTATTCGGAAGAGGCGCTTAATCCTCCTTATCACTGCGTTTCTCACGCAGGTCAGGAAATAAATATTGTTACCAAAGGTACTCTTAAAGTCATCATCGGCGACAGAACAGAAACACTTAACGAGGGTGACTGCATTTATTTTGATTCATCAGTTCCTCACAACGAAATGGCGGTCGGCGGCAAGGAATGCGAATTCTATGCAATCGTTATTTCTCCCGACGGTTCATCCGAAATGAGCGAATACAGTGAAGAAATCAAAACTCCCAGTACAACAAATGTTGATCTTGCAAATCTTCAGAATCCCGTTTATGAGAAGTTTATTGAAACAACTCTTGATGAAAACGGTGTTCTTAACGGAATAAAATATAAGAACGACGACAAATTTAATTTTGCATTTGATGTTGTTGATGAGCTTGCCAAGAAGAGCCCCGATAAAACCGCTATGCTCCACATTGAAAATGACGGAACGGAAAGACGCTTTACCTTCAGCGATATGAGCCGCCATTCGGCAATGACAGCAAACTACTTTAAATCGCTCGGTATCAAGAAGGGCGACAGAGTTATGTTAGTTCTCAAGCGTCACTATCAGTTCTGGTTCTCTATTCTTGCTCTTCATAAGATTGGCGCAATAGTTGTTCCCGCAACAAATCAGCTTGTTGAGCACGATTTTGAATACCGTTTCAACGCGGGTCAGATAAGTGCAATCGTATGTACTGCGGACGGTGAGGTTGCACATCAGGTTGAGCTTGCTGCCGAAAAATGTGATGTTCTCAAAACGAAGATTATCGCACACGGCAAGCGCGACGGCTGGCACAGCTTTGATGAAGAATACTGTCAGTTCAGCGATGTTTACGAAAGACCTTCGGCAGAGGAAGGCGCATTCGGCTATGACCCGATGCTTATGTTCTTTACTTCGGGTACAACAGGTTATCCGAAAATCGCAATGCACAGCCACAGATATCCTCTCGGTCACTTTATTACTGCGAAATATTGGCACAATGTTGACCCCAATGGTCTGCATTTCACAATTTCCGATACCGGCTGGGGCAAGGCACTCTGGGGTAAACTTTACGGCCAGTGGCTTTGCGAAGCAGGTGTGTTTACCTATGACTTTGACCGCTTTGTTGCCGATGATATTCTTAAGCTTATCGGTAAGCACAAGATAACAACATTCTGTGCACCTCCCACGATGTATCGTTTCTTCATCAAAGAAGACCTTGCAAACTATGACCTCAAGTCAATCAAATATGCAACAACTGCCGGCGAGGCACTTAATCCCGAAGTGTTCCAGCAGTTCCTTAAGGCAACGGGTATCCGCCTTATGGAAGGCTTTGGCCAGACCGAAACAACCCTTGCGATCGGTAACTTTGTCGGTTCATCAATTAAGGTTGGTTCAATGGGCAAGCCCAGTCCGCTTTTTGATGTTGACCTTATCACAAATGAAGGAACAATCGCAAAGGTTGGCGAGGTAGGTGAAATCGTTGTCAGAACAGAAGCAGGTTCACCTTGTGGTCTTTTTATGGAATACTATCGCGATGAAGAAAAGACCAAAGAAGCATGGCACGACGATATCTATCACACCGGTGACACAGCTTGACGTGATGAAGACGGTTTCTTCTGGTATGTAGGACGTGTTGATGACCTTATCAAATCATCGGGTTACCGTATCGGACCTTTTGAGATTGAAAGTGTTATTATGGAACTTCCCTATGTTCTTGAATGTGCGGTTTCTGCCGCACCCGACGAAATCAGAGGACAGGTTGTTAAGGCAGACATCGTTCTTACCAAAGGTACAGAGAAAACCGATGCACTCAAAAAAGAAATTCAGAAATATGTCAAGGAACGCACTGCTCCTTATAAATATCCCAGAATTGTTGAATTCAGAGATGATTTGCCCAAAACGATCAGCGGCAAGATTCGCCGTGTAGACCTCAGAGCAGGCAAATAAAATCTGACAAATAAATTAAAGGCTTGTATAGGCGCAAAACCTATACAAGCCTTTTTGTTGATTGTTATTGAAATGTTGTTGAAGATTATTTTATTTTACAATCTCAAATCCTTCGCAGTAAGCAGCAAAAACATTTGTGAGAGAGCCGTAAGGAGCAACTGTGAAGCCTTTCTTATCGGCTGCGTTTTCTGCTCTGCCGGCTGCATATGTTGCCATATTCTCAGCTGTTATTGTACCGTTGAGAATGTCAAATGCACAGTGAAGAGCGCTCTTGAGAAGAGTTGCGGCAAGGGGGAATTTATATGCTGCAAGTCTTGCTTTGCCTTCTGCGTCTGCACCGGCAGCTGCTTTTGCGCTTTCAATGTACTTATCAACATCGGCAATTTTTTCGGGCATTGCGATTTCATAAGCTTCACCAAGACCGTTATATACTGTGGGGAATGAGGGACAGGTGTAAATAAGACCCTTGGCGTTGGCAACTTCAATAAGAGCAGGCTGAACTGAGCTGTCTGTTGAGAAGAGCGCAACGTCAGCACCTTCGATTTTCTTATTGTTATAGAGTCTGGAAACTGCTTCTTTTATGAACTGACGTGAGCCTCTGATACCTGATGAGTAAATGGGATCGACGGAATTTTCGTAAATATAGGAGATTCCGGCTTCTTCGCAAGCAAGCTTAAATGCGCCGTTAGCATTCATAAGAAGAGGATTTTCGCTTATGTGGCGGTTGATTGAGAACACAACAAAGTATTTTGCACCCTGACTTTTAGCTGTTGCAACAATGTCTTTAGCAGCTTTTTCCCAGTCAACGCAGTAAACAAGATTTGCTGCGGCTGCAATCTTTTCAACCGATTCTTCCGGCTCAACGCAAACAGTAACGATTTCGGGGTTGATTGTTTTTGCGGCGCTGATTGCGTTGGATGTAAACTGTGTTGCTCTTGCGTAAATGATTGCACCGATTTCGCTGTCTGATGCAAGCTCCTGAGAAATTGTCATAATTTCAGGGTTACCTGCTTTAAGAATACGGCTGTCTGCATATTCTTTGATAACAACCTTATCAGGATATTCTTTTGCAAGTTCTGCGGCTGCTTTGTAGTCTTCGGGATACTGTGCTTCGGGTGCAACAAGGATTGCTACTTTCTTTTCGGATGCAACTACATCACTGATATCGGAATTTGAAGGTTTATCGCCGTTATCCTTACAAGCTGCAAGCCCAAAAATGAGCACGAAAGCCAGCATAGCGGCTACAATTCTTTTGATGATTGATGATTTGGTTGAGTGATTCATAAAAATACCTCTTAACTTATAAAATATTTTTTGCTTTATTTTTGAACAGCTCATATAAGCCGTCGGGTGCCAGAATTGTGAATTTATCGCTGTTTAAAAATAGCCAACCGATAAGTTCTCGATTAATGACTGTGTAAACCTTTGCAATGTAATAGCCGTCTTTTTCAGCTTTTCGGTATTGCACCGGAGCGCGGAAATACGACTCGACAATTTCAAGGTCGCTATCTTTGAATTCAATTATCAGCCATCTTGCTTTATAATTATAATACTCAATCGGTTGTCTGTCAAAATAATTTATAACTTTTTCAGGATCACCGATGATTTCCGTTGCTTTTTCCTGCAAAACAGTAGCTGAGCGGATTCTTGAGATGTTTATGTATTCAGCAACATCCGTGTTTTCGCTGCGTGTAAATGTGAGCGCAATCGAGCTGTTGGCAACGGCGATAAAAAGAGGAGAAACCGTTATGGTTTCAAGCCTTTCCATGCTTGAAAAGTAATCTCCGGGAACGATTCTTGAAACCTCAAGCTTGATTTTCTTTTTATCTCTGATTGCAATTCGGATGTTATAGAGTGCGTCAATGGAAATGTCTCGTTTTGCCGTCAGGTCATTATAATTGCGTGTTGTGTTAAGGACAAGTTCCAGCGACGGAACACAGATGTTTCTGCGAAGATATGTTTTGATGTATTCAACATCCTCTGTAGAAAGCATATCCGATGAAAAAACAGCTTCAAGGACAAGCTGACTTGCGGCAGGCGAATAGCTTTTTGCAAGATAGTATCCTTTTTTTGGTTTTGAAACGCTGATGATTTTTATCGGAGTAGTGTTTATCGCTCTGATATCAGAAAGCACGCTTCTTTTAGTGACCGCATATCCGTATTCGGCGAGCTTTTCGCAGATTTCTTCTGCCGAAAGAATATTCTGTACGTCTGAATACATTGTGAGAATTTCAATAAGGCAAAGCAACCTTGTTCTTGAATTTGCGGTTGATGCCATAAAACCACCTGCTTCTCTTTAATAAGTGAGCTTGCTGTTAATTTCTATAACCATATCCTTATCAAGCTTGAGCACTTCGCGGTCATAGCTGTAAACGCCGTTAACTTCAAATTCAACGTCGCTTACCTGGGTATATACCGTTGCACAAAGACCTTTTTTGATAAGAGGAATAATCTGCTTTTCATGGAGTTTTTTGTATGCGGCTGAAAGAGTTTTACTGTCTGAATACATAATATATCCGAACGATTTAGCAGCATTCCAGACGTGACCTTTGATGTTCCAGCTGTATCCGCCGTATTCGCTCAGAACCCAGGGCCTGCCTTTGAGTTCATATTTAAACGGGGGAGTAACAGGAATTATGTATCTGTGCATACTTCTGAAATCAGGACCGCCTTGGTCGTGCCAGCCGCTTGCGTGATCAACGAATCTTGACGGGTCAAGTTCTTTGATCTTGGTTCCGATTTCTTTAGCGTCAAACTGACCCCATCCTTCGTTAAAAGGAACCCAGCAGCAGATTGAAACGCTGTTGTAGAGGTTATCAATCATACCCCAAAGCTCCTGTCGGAATTCTTCGCGCCATTCGGGTTTGCCTCGTTTGAAACTGTTATACATATTGTCTTTAACGTGAACATTAATGTTGGGGAGAACCCCTGCAAGAATCTGGCCGATGTATTCACCGCCGCTGACCATATCCTGCCATACCAGCATACCGATTTTATCGCAGTGATAATACCAGCGAAGAGGCTCAACCTTGATATGCTTTCTGAGCATATTGTAGCCGAGATCTTTCATCTTTTGAATATCAAAAATCATTGCTTCGTCGGTGGGCGGAGTAAGCTGGCTTTCAGGCCAGTAACCCTGGTCAAGAAGACCTTTCTGGAAATAAGGCTCATTGTTGAGTGCAAGCCTGAGAATACCTTTTGAATCCTTGACCATCGAGAACTTTCTCATACCGAAATAGCTCTTTACCTCGTCCTTTTCTCCTCCACAATCGAGGGTAAGATGAAGGTCATAGAGGAACGGCGATTCGGGACTCCAAAGCTTTGCTTCGGAAATATATATTGCATCTTTTGAGGAGATTTCACCATCGTATACGACATTCTCTCCGTCAAGAACTTTTGCGTAGAGCTTGCCGCCGCATTCACAGGTGGTTGTAACATCAATATTGATTGTGCTTTTGTCTATATCGGGCAGAAGCTTTATTTTTTCGATTCTGCAATGGTTTACAGGTTCAAGCCATACGGTCTGCCATATGCCTGATGTTGCGGTGTACCAGAAACCGTGAGTTTTGTTAACCTGCTTGCCTCTTTGCTGATGACCGGAATCCGTAGGGTCATAAACTTTTACGACAAGCTCGTTTTCGCCGTTCTTAAGCACGTCTGTTATATCAAAACTGAACGGATTGTATCCGCCGGTGTGTTCACCAACAAGAACGGAGTTGACCCACACGCTGCACTGCCAGTCAACTGCGCCGAAGTGAAGAAGAGTTCTTTTGTCGTTGAATTCATCTGTGAGTGTGAAGCTTCTGCGATACCAGAGTCTTTGCTCGGGTGAGAGTGGCTTGTTAACTCCTGATGCCTCAGATTCAATTGAAAAAGGAACAAGAATCTTGCCGTCAAATTTTTCGGGAACATCCGAATTCTTATCTGTTACGGCATAATCGTATTCACCGTTGAGACACAGCCAGCTTTTTCTTTCAAGCTGAGGTCTCGGATATTCAGGAAGAGGACAGCTTTTATCTATCTCCTTAAACCATCTTGTTTTTATATTGCTCAATGGACTCATCTCCTTTAAACCTCGGTTGTTTTAATTGTAAAATCCGCAAAGACGCGGCATTCCGCCGACGTCGGTAACTTGAATATCGATTTTTGTGTTCCAGCCATTTGCCTTTTTGAGTTTAACTTCAAAAATCTGACTTCCGTCTTCGTTGGTCTTGTCGTATTCAATTTCGAATTCCGACCAGTCATATTTCTTTTCGGTTTTCGTGGATTCATACTGAACATCGAAATAAAGAACACTGTCGATTTCAACGTATTTTCTCGGTTCATTTAAAAGTGTGTTGACTACATCTTCTGTATAAACCGATTTCAGCAAGGTTTCAAGCTCTGAATAGCTTTTGATTTTGTCGGATACGACGGGCGCGAAGGTCTGATTGTCCTGTGTAACGGTTTTTGTAAAATCTACGGGAAGATGCTCTGAGCCGAAAATTTCATTCGCGATAAATCCGTTTGATGTAACAAGAGAACGCAAAACGGTCAATTTTCCTTCGCCGATATAAACCTGGTCTTTTTCGGAGTTGCTGCATCCCGAAAAGGCGAGTATAGTTAATAATGAGAGAACAATCGAAATAATCTTTTTCATAAACTTCCTCAAATAATTGTAGTTAATATAATTATATATAATTTTTATTTAATAGTCAATGTTTCAATTGTTAAAATTTAAGCAAAATATACAAAAACGGACATCTTTGCGATGCCCGTTTTGATTTTTATTTGATTGCGATAAGAGTAACCGCCGAAATAACAGCCTGAATCATACAGAAGCGGAAGATAACCTGAGTGTTTGACCAGCCTTTGTTTTTTCTGAAATGGTCATGAAGAGGTGTGCGGATATTCTTGAATGCATTCTTCATTTTAAGGAAACGGATAAGTGATACTTTAACAATGCCGAGAAGACCGTCGAGGCAGAGCATAAAGCAGAAAGGAATAACGAGAAGAATGTTACCTGTTTTGAAAATGCAGATGCAGAGGAAAAGTCCGAGTGCTCTTGAACCTGCATCGCCCATCATCATTGTGCTGGGTTCGGCGTTTCTCCAAAGATAGGGGAGAAGAGTGAAAATCATTATGATTATTAGATAGTTAATTTTAAAGTCTTCAGCACCGAGTACTATAACCGCACCCATAATCGAGATAAGCGAAACGATTGTGAGGCTTCCGCAGAAACCATCGATGCCGTCCGAGCAGTTTGTTGCGTTAATGAGCATCCACACAAGAACGGCGGCGATTACGCCGAAAACAACGGGAGGTATGTTGAGAGTCATTCCAAAAAAGCTTACGCTTAACATATCGGGGTTGAAATAAACAAAGCTAGCGGCGGTAAAAGCGGAAATAACAAGGTCTATTGCGCCTTTTTTATATTCTCCCCAGGGCTTTTCGGCTTTGTCGTCGAGATAACCCGAAAGCATACCGAAGAAAATGAGAATGAGATAGAAATAATATTCAAGATTCATTACGATTGCGGTTGAGCTTACGGGAAGTGCAAGAGTGAGAAGGGAGACGATAATGAAAGCACATACAAAAACGATTCCGGCACCTCTTACCTTACCTGCAGAGAGCTTGCCGTTGAATGCGAAATCTCTGCCTTGGTCACGCGGGAGCTTATCCTTGAAGAGCGCAAGAAGAACGGAACAAACGATGACGGGCAGAATAACAATTCCGAGCCAACTTAATTTTTCAGGTACAAGATTAAAAAACATAATAAACCTCCGAGTGATTAATTGTCATTTTCTTTTTCTTTTATCTCAAATGCGGGTTCGCCTGCTTTTGTCATATATTCAATAAGGATTTCTCGAAGCATGGATCTTGTCTTTGAATATCCCGGATGTGCGGCGAGATTATTTTTTTCGTAAGGGTCGTGCTTCAGATCGTAAAGGCAGTCCTCATAGTAAACATCTGAAAAAGCTTTGTCAGCGTTTTTGGCGGAAACGGAATATTTCCATCTGTCTGTTCTGACGGCTCTGCCAATCTGGCTTTCGGAAATCTGAATAAATACGCTTTCGTGACCTTTTTTATCAACAAGGCTCTTGCCCATAAAATGTTCGGGAATTTCAGCACCTGCAAGGTCAAGTACGGTTGCGGGAAGGTCAATAAGCGAAACAAGGTCGTTTATTCTGCCGCCGCCGGTGAATGCTCCACCCGTGATAACAAGAGGAACTTTGATGCTTCCTTCGTGGCAGGAACGCTTGTATTCCGCGTTGCGTGTTCTGAAGTGACAGCCGTGGTCGGATGTGTAAATAATGATTGTGTTATCATACAGACCTTCATCCTTGAGAGTCTGTATAAGTTTGCCGAAATTTTCGTCAACACGGTTACAGCAAGCAAGGTAAGACGGCATCTGAAGTCTCCAGTCACCGACTGTACCGACAAGGTCACCCGGGATTTCATAGTTCTTGAATTTTTTGGCAAGACCTCTCGGGGATTCAAAGCGGAAGCGGTCATTCTGATGATGAGGCTCAAGCTGAGAAACAAACATAAAGAATGGTTTATCATGCTGCTTCTTTACATATTCAACTGCAAAATCGTTGATTTTATCTGCTCGGTATCCTTTAAAATTGATTTTATTGCAGTTTTCATCAAAAATATAGCCGTTATAGCCGTGAGAAGTGAATTCAAGGATATCGGCTGCTCTCCAGTAGTCGTAGCCGCCTCTGCGCTCTTTGGGAGTAGGCTTTGTTGCAAGGCGGTGCTCCTTATCAGAGGCAAGATGCCATTTGCCTATGTATGCAGTGTCATAGCCTGCCTCAGAAAGATAATGAGCTATGCCTTTCATATCCGTGGGAAGTGCGATGTCGTTTCTGTAGCAGCCGTTCTGAGATGCATAAACTCCGCTTTGAAGACAGGCACGCATCGGTCCGCAGACGGGCTGACAAGTGAACGCGTTTTCAAAAAGAGTGCCTTCATCTGCCATTGCATCAAGATTCGGCGTGACGTCAAGCAACTGTCCGTAACAGCCTGCAGTATCAGCTCTTTGCTGATCCGAAAAATAGAAAATAATATTAGGCTTTTTCATTTTAACTCTCCTTTATCTTCTGACGGTCTTCAGTTTTTCAAGCACATGCAAAATGAAATCCATCTGCGGGCAGTAGCCTGAAAGTTGACTGTAAAGGCTTCTGTATCTTTTGCATCCGCCGCCGCAAACAGTTTTGACAGGGCAGGAGGCGCAAAGAGAATTCTTTTCTTCGTCGTGTTCAAAGAATTTTTTTAGTCCTTCGGAATTGAGAATTCCGTTGATATCGGTATCGTTTATATTGGCGCATTCGAATTCATCAAGGCAATAGAAGTCGCAAGGGTAGCAGGTACCGTCGGCTTCAACAACAAGCTGAGCGTTGCATCTGCCGCTTGCACCGCATTGCTCGGCAACACCTTTTGTGATTAGCGAAAGCAGATTATCGAAATCTCTGACATAAAAATGATTTCCTTTTGAAACTTCGTTGAACCAAAGATTGAACAGCCTTTTTTTGAATCTTGCAAGCTGTTTTGCGCCTATGCTGTACTCACCCTTTTCACCGCTGAGCGAATCAAGGCAGTAAATCGGCTGGATGTTGCGAAAATCATTTCTGATACAGAAATCAAAAAACATCGATGCATCGGTTTTTGCAGTTATGACGGAGAGAATATTGAAGTCAACTCCGTGTTTTTTCAGGAGTTCAATACCTCTCATCGCATCGTCAAACGAATTGCATCTGTTTTTATCGTGCAGCTCCTTGTCGCCGTCAATTGAAACACCGATAAGGAACCCGTATTTCTTAAAAAGTTCGCAGAAATCATCGTTAATCAAGGTTCCGTTTGTTTGAAGCGAATATTGAATGACGCTGCCGTGCGTTCTGTTGGCTTCTGCAATTTTTATGAATTCTTTGAAAAAATCAATGCCTGCAATAAGCGGTTCGCCGCCTTGAAACATAAAGGTCAGAACCGAGTTTTCTCCGCAGAAATCAAACATTTTTTTAATCAGATTTTCTGCTGTTGAAATTTTCATTGTTGAAGCCGTGTTTTTTTGCCGTGCATCCGCTTCGTCGCAATAAAAACAATAACTGCAGTGGAGGTTGCACGCTGATGATGCAGGTTTGATTAAAGCGGTCATATTCCGCATAAAAACACCTCTTTTGCACAGATTAATTTAAGGTGATTGTGTGAAGAAGAAAGTTAAAGAATATTTTTTATGTTTTGCTGTGGGAGCGGTTGTGTACGGTCTTATTGAGGTTGCCGTCAGAGGTTATACTCATTGGACGATGGCGCTTACCGGCGGCGCGGTTTTGGTTCTTTTTAACCTTATAAGCGGGGAAAGCAAGCTTAGCCTTCTGGTTAAATGTCTTTTGGGGATGGTAGTTATAACAAGCCTTGAATTTGCTGTGGGAATGGCTGTTAATGTCGGATTCGGATGGAATGTCTGGGATTATTCAGATAAGCCATTCAACCTTTTCGGTCAGATTTGTCCGCAGTTTTGTGTAGGCTGGTTTTTTCTTAGTATTCCCGCATACGGAATCTGCTCTTATATCCGCAAAAGAATCAGCTCAGGCTGATATATTCCCTTATACCGTCAACGGTTGCACGAGCAAGAATATCTCTGTTGGATGCAGTCTGAAGAATCTCGCATTCATTCATATTTGAAACAAAGCCGTATTCAATAAGAATTGCGGGGCATTCCTCAACCCTTGCAACCCTGAATGCATAGAAGTTTGATCCCCTGCTGACCTTGTTTTTTGTTTCTGAAGAATGTTCCTTGTAAATTTCGTTTTTATAAGCATTTACTATGCTGTTATGAATTGCCTTTGCAAGCGGTTGACCGTAGGCTCTGTAATAGTAAGCCGAAGTGCCCATTGCAGAGGCGGTTGAGCTTGAGTCGCAATGGATGGCAATAAACATATCGGGGTCATCATTTCGCACGGCGTTGTTTCTGTCCGTGTAGCACACCCATTTATCGGTAGTTCTTGTCATAAGCACCTTTGCACCTTCGGCTTCAAGAAGTTCTTTGATTTTGGTTGCAATCGAAAGGTTGATACTTTTTTCATTGCCGAAGCTCGATGAAGAAACCGCGCAGGGAGCACCGGGGTCAATTCCGCCATGACCGGGGTCAAGCATAATTGTGTAGCCGCTGAGTGAGGATGAAGGTTTATGCTTTACAGTGATGACAAGATTACCGTCGTTGTTGAATTCATAATGGAATCCGTAGAATTTACCTGCGTTCGTAAGTTTCATAGAAAGAGTGACGGTTGAGGTTTTATCGTCTGAACTCCAGCTTGCACTTTTGATAACGGAATCCATAAATGCAAAGTTTCCTTCTGCAGTGATGGTATCACTGAAAACGAAGTCAAGACCGGTGCAGTTGAGAGATGAAACGGCAACGGGCCTGCTGTTATACATACTATAGCTCTGACCTGTAAGCTTTGCCGAGAATGCGACAGCTCTGTTCATTTCGAGAACAATTGTTGTTTTGCCGTTGCCAGAGCTGCACGAAAGAAGCTTTATGCTGTTTTTCGGCATAACATAACCGTCTTTTATGCTGATATGAGTGATTTTACCCATACTTCCCGATGCAAGTCTTTCTTCACGGAGAGTGGGCACTTTAAGACCCGATGCAAGAATATAATAAGTATCGCCGTCAAGTTTTACGGGCGAACCGTTCACGTAGTCAACAGTACCTTTAAGAAGGGGCGAACAGTCGGGCACGGAGAAGGTACTGCTCGTGTTGCCCGGATATACTTCGACGTAATCGTCAACAATTTCACAGATTTTCGCACTGCCGAGACCGTAGTTTTCTGTGTAAAAATATTTCTGAAGAGTACCGTTTGACGGCGGTGCCTGCTGAATAGTTGATGATTGTGTTTCAGCCTGAGTTTCAGCAGCGGTTTGTGACTGAGCCTGAGTGGCAATATTGTTGCTCTGAGTTTCACTTGTTCCGTCTGAAACGGTTGTTGTTACTGTCGGATTTGTGATTGGCTGAGTTTCGGGTGCTTTTGTAGTTGTCGGTTTTGCGGTTGTTGAAGGTGGCTGTGTGGGCGGTGGAGTTGTTACGATTTCCTTTGCCGTAACGGTCACGTTTGCGCCCGTTTTTGATTCTGAGAGAGAATTGTAAGTTGCGGTAACCTTGTATTTGCCGAGTTTCTGCACTTTTGTGGTGCTTTGCGGAGTTTCGAGAGATGCGGTGAATGTGGCGAAATCCGATGCTGTATCGGGAGTATCTTCGCCGTTTCCATCGCTTTGCTCCATTTTATAGGTTTTGCCGTTGAAAGAAACGGTTAAATTTGCATCCTTAAGTGCAACCGCGGAAATTTCAACGAGCATTCCGCCGGGAACAGAAATATCCTCCGACGGTGAAACGGATTTGAGAAGCTTGATTTTGTAAGTTACTTTGTATGTGTATGTTTTACCTTTGTGTTCAAACTTTATAGTATTTTCGCCGGGTACAAGCTTGCAGTCAAGTGAAAAATCGCCGTTCTTTGCAACCGAAAGCTTCTGACCGTTGCAAAGCAGGTCGTGGGCAGGGCTGCTTGTACCACGGAATGTGATTTTAGACTGTTCAACAGTGATTGAAGTTTTGCTGTGGCTTGTGATAGAAAATTCTTTATCGAGAAGATATGTATCGCGGTTTTTTATGTAGTTTTTAACAATATCCGCGGCAGAACCCGAAGCATTTGCAATTTCACCGAACGGATAAAATGCAAGAGCCTTGCACATAGACATATCAGCGGAAGCGGCAACGAGTTCAACAGTTGATGAAGCCCTGTCGGTTGAATATGATTTGAGGCCGCTCAGGTCGTGGCAAAGCCAAAGGGAATATGATTCTTCGTTCCAAACTGTTTGTGCGGATTCAAACGAGGAATCTTTACCGCTTTCGTGTGAAAGGAAGATGAAGTCGGCTTTTCTGCTGTCGATAAAAGAGGTAAGGGATCCGGATGCTTTTGACGCAAAAATCGGTTCGAGTCCGATAAGGACATATGAGTCGATTGTTTTGAGTGAAGTGCAGAGGCTACCGACTGTTTCAGAATAAGATGCAGTGATGGTTTCGTCGCATCCGCCGATGATAACAAAATCAACATTGTTTTTCTCAACAAAAGATGTGATATATTCCGATTCTGAGGAAGCATCAGCTTTGATGCCGAAATATAAAGAGCGGCTTTTTGCGGTTTCAAGAAGAGGAATAATTTTATCCCCGTTGTCTTTTGTAAGTTCAAAAATAACAGTGTTGAAGCCGAGGCCTTCAAAAAAGGCGAGTTCATTTACGCTGTTTTCCGAATATGAATTATATACCGAAGCGATAACCGATTCGGGTCTCTGACTTTTAGGTCTGCCCGAAACCGCAAGTGTTTGCTCTTGTGTAGTTTCAGTGACAGAAGCTGTTGTTGTTTCGTTTTCGTAGTTGCTTTTTAGCGAATCGAATTTGCCCGTTGCAAACATTGCGGCGATAATGCCGACGATTACAACAGCTATTCCTATAATTGCAGCTATTAAAATTCTGTTCTTTTTCATCTTTTTTCCCCGATGTCGTTCAGTTTACGGTGTTTTTAAGATTCTGAATTTCTGTTTTGCAAGCGTTTCGGTTTAAATCCTGATAGGAGAAAACCACAAATCCGCTGTAATTTTTGTTGTTTCTTATTGCTTTGAGTTGGCGGGCGAGGATGTCGGTGTTATTCTGCCATTCTGCCGCACCCGAGCCTGCATACTTATCTTTGGTTCCGCATTTATATGCTGCTATTCCGCAAGCGAGCTTAACGCCGGATGCTCTTGAAAGGCTGCTCCATTTCTTAAGAAGCGAGCTGAAATCAAGTGTTTCGTGCTCAAATCCGAAATAAATCTGCGGAATAATCAAATCGGCATAGCCTGTGTGCGAAAGCCAAAATTCGCAGTCGGCATAATATTCGTTGTAATTCTTATCAAGCTGTGCGGCGGGACTGATGCTGAATATCAGCGAAGAATCAGCCGATTTTACTGCTGAATATAGCGATGAAACAAATGCATTGACGCTGTTTCTGCGCCAGTCTGAAAGACTGAGCGTACCGCCTTCAGATTTGTAAAGAGAATATTGTTTTTTGTCGATTGAAGAATCGGTTGACGGATAAAAATAATCGTCGATATGTATGCCGTCAATGTCGTATTTGCTTATTATTTCACGGACACCGTCAATGATTCTTTTGTGGTTTGACAGGCACGACGGGTTATAATAGATTCCGTTTGAGAGGATGCAGATTTCACCGTCTGCATTTCCCGAATCGATAATTGCTTTTGCGGGATTTTTTTCGCTGAGAAGGGAAGTGTCTTTTTTTGTTGAAACTCTGAATGGGTTTATCCAGCCGTGAACGGATATTCCGTATTTCTTTGCACTTTCGAGCATTACTTCAAACGGGTCAAACGGAAGATTTGCGCCTTCCGTTCCTGCTATATATGACGAATACGGATAAATATCCGATTTGTAGAATGCATCCGAAAAAGCTCTGAGATGAACAAAGGCTGTATTCAGCCCTATATCTTTTATGTTTTTGAACATTTTGTCGGTTGCGGATTTATATTCTTCTCTTGTTTTACCTGCGGCAGAAATATGGTCGTAGCAGGAAATCCATATACCGCGGAGTTCACTTGAAACTGTAGGTGCAGTTGTGGTCTGAACTGCTGTCGGTTCAGCAGTTGCAAAAGGCTTTGTTGTTGTAACGGTAGGCTTTGCGGTTGGTCTTACCGTTGCTTTTTCGGTTTGCCTTACCGTAGTTTTGTTATTCTGAGTTGCTTTTGCCGTTGTTTTGAGCGGCTTTGTTGAAGCTAATGTTGATGCAACGGTTGATGAGATGCCTGTGATTATATTCATTACCGTGATTTCTTCCTGCGTTGCGGAAACGGTTTCCGTCTGTTGATACGTGTATGAATAATATTCGGTGTATTCTTCCGTTGATGTTTCGGGAAGAACAATTTCATCACTTCTGAGTTGACACGATGTGAATAAAAGAGATATAATCAAAATCAAAGGAATAAGTTTTTTCATCTGCTTTTCCTTTCATTGAAGTTTTCAAATCAAATATATTAAAAAGGATTGTTTTTAATGCCGTGGTATTCTAATTTACTGATAATCTATCTTGCAGGTGTTTCGCTTGTTTCGGTTGTGATAACCGTTGCTGATAAAATGTCCGCCAAAAGAGGAGGATGGAGAGTCCCCGAAGCAACGCTGATGACACTCGGTCTTTTCGGCGGTGCGTTGACGATGTATGTGACGATGAAAACCATACGTCACAAAACGAAGCATAAAAAATTTATGATCGGTCTGCCGCTTGAGATTGCTCTCCATACGGCGGTTGTGTGCTGTCTTGTATACTTGAATTTCATATAAATATCACCGCAGAATTAAGTGCAGAAGCTTAATTCTGCGGTATTTTTATTAAAGTGTACTCAAATCATAAGGTGTCTGCTGATAGACAAAATAATTCAGCCAATTGGTGAAAAGCAGATTTGCCGTGCCTTTCCAACACATTTTCGGAAGCATATTCGGGTCATCGTCGGGGAAATAATTGAATGGTACCTTGATTTCAAGCCCTTTGTTGACATCTCTGAAATATTCTTTTGCAAGAGTTTCTCTGTCGTATTCCGAATGACCGGTTGCAAAGAAGTTTCTGCAATCCATATCTGAAATAAGATGAACTCCCGCTTGCTCTGAATAAGAAAGAATCTGCAAATCCTTAACAAGTGCGATGTCGCTTCTCCTGTTTTCGGTATGTCTTGAATGGGGCACATAAAAAGTGTCATCAATGCCCCTCATAAGAGGATGGTAGGTGTCAAGGCATTTGTGGGGGAAAACTCCGAAAAGCTTTTCATCGAGCGGATATTTGGGGATTCCGTAGTGATAGTAAAGAGC
>JAZNHM010000244.1:0-12889 GCA_045576955.1 Acutalibacteraceae bacterium
GTATCACCCAAACTTACCGACTGCATAACCATAAAAAGGCTGTGATATCCGTTATCGAGTCTGCCGAGTATATCAAGAAAAAGATTGATTTTTGCAGGTGCAAATGCCGATATTTTCATATTAGTCTCTCCCGTCCTGAAAAGATTTTACACTTTATAATAACACATATTTCTGTTTTGCAACAGTAAAAATCAAAAAATTGTTGTGAATATTAATTAAATATGATAAAATAACAAAAAAAAACATCAAGGAAGTTAACATATGAAAATAATAGTTACCGGCTCAAACGGTCAGCTCGGAACAGACGTTTCAGCAGAACTTCTTGCTCACGGACACGAGGTCATCGGTGCAGATTTGCCTGAAACGGATATAACAGATGAAGCGCAGATTGAAACTCTGATTTTCGAAAGCAAAGCAGATGCGGTTATACATTGCGCTGCATTCACAAACGTTGACCTTGCTGAAACAGAAAAAGAAATGTGCCGAAAAATTAATTCCGACGGCACAGTAAACATTGCAAAATCCTGCAAAAAGCACGGTTCAAAATTGCTTTATATCAGCACGGATTATGTTTTCAGCGGTGAAGGCGAAGAACCGTTTGAAACGGACAATCCAAAAATTCCGTGTAATTTTTACGGAAAAAGCAAGCTTGACGGTGAAAATGCGGTAATTGAAAACTGCGAAAAATTCTTTATAGTAAGAATATCGTGGGTGTTCGGAGAAAACGGCAAAAACTTCGTAAAAATCATGCTTCGACTTTCAAAAGAAAGAGATACACTCACAGTCGTGTGCGACCAGATCGGTTCACCGACTTATACAAAAGACCTTTCAAAACTGCTCTGTGACATGATTGAAACCGAAAGATACGGTATTTACCATGCAACCAACGAAGGTTTTTGCAGTTGGGCGGAGTTTGCATCAAAAATCATGGAGCTTTCGGGTGCGGAAACAAAAATCATACCCATCCCGAGTTCAGAATACAAAACTGCCGCGACAAGACCCGCAAATTCCCGCCTTTCAAAAAAATCTCTTGACGATAACGGATTCGAGCGTCTCCCCCACTGGGAAGATGCACTCAAAAGATATTTGTTAAATGAATGTTAATTAATATCTTTTTTCTTCGCTGCACTTGTAAATATGTTATATAAGTATTATAATAGAGTGATATAGTTTATATTCGGAGCGTTTGTTAATGAATAACGAAAACAAAAAAGTTAATAACGCAACGCCTGAAAATGCCAGGGTTAACAGCAACAGCCGCGATGAATTCATCGACGGCTTCTACGACCTTAACAGCATTTACGGAAAGGCCCCCGAAAGAAAAGCAAAAACTCGTGAAGAAGAGCTTAGACTCAAGGATGAAAAGCGCCGCAAGGATGAAATGAAGGCAATCAAAGAGGATATTGAAAGACGCTATTCACTCCAACTTGAAACGGCTCAAATAAAAAACAGTCCCCAAAAGCCGATACCAAAAAGCTCGGCAATGAGAAATCTTATACCTGAAACAGACGAAAAAGAAGTTGTCAGAGAAGAACTCAGCAGAATTGACAGCCTTATCGGTAACGAGCAGATTACAGAGCCTGCCGTACCAAACGAAGAAACACCCGCCGATAAGGATTCCAAAAATCACAATAAAAAAGATGCGGGTTTTGATTTAAGCGAGATGAACGGTTTATATGCATCAATCTACAATTTGGGCGATGTCATTTACCGATTCTTCGCAAAAATCCTTCTTTTCATTTTCAAGCTTATCAAGGCACCGTTCATTCATATAAAACGCTACATCATTAAAGCCTCCGTAACAACAAAACGAGGCACAAAACGCGGAATTGATGCAACGGTTGCAGAGCTTATACGTTTCAAAAACGAAATAAGACTCGCAAGCAAATCCATAAAGCGTGCTTTGAGGCACCCCCTATCACTTCCCGGTGTTTTTGCGCACTACATCAAAAAAGCCTTCAAGCATCACAAAAAACTCCTCAAATCCGCAATCAACATTCTTATGCCCGTTGCGGCTTTCGCAATATTACTGATAACAATAAACTATTGGAATTCGGTTACGTTTGCTCTTGAAGTTACCTATAATAATCAAAGCATAGGTTACATAAGCAACGAAGCAGTTTATATTGAAGCAAGAGACCTCGTTAAAGACAGACTCAGCTCGAGCGCATATATAACAGCAGGGTCGGACACTAAGACAGAAGTAGAAGTAGCCCAGGCGCCGAATTTCAATGCAGAATACAAGCTTTCGCTTGTATCGCTTAACGAACTCAACGATGCTCAGGCAATATCTGATAAAATAATCGAAAACTCGGTTGATAACCTCACCCACGCCTGCGGTGTTTACATTGACGGAGAATTCATATGTGCGGTCAAGAACGAAGCAGATGCAAAAACGGTTTTCTACGACATCATCGCTCCGCATGAAGAAGATGCTGAAAAGAACGGATATGTTGTTGGATTTGCAGAAACAATAGACTATGTTCAGGGTCTGTACCGCGATGACAGCAATGTTATGTGGGATGCATCAAGACTTCGCGAAACGCTTGACGGTTCAAAGGAAGCTCAGAAAGTCTACATTGCCTCTGAAGGTGATTCTCTCGAATCAATTTCGGATGAAACCGGTGTCAGCGAAGAGCTCCTTCTCGCTCTTAATCCTGAGTATGATTTTGACGAAATCAAACCCGGTGATTTGATAGTTACAAAGAAATCCGTTAATTTCGTAAGCATAAAGAAAATTATCACATCGTCAGAAACCAAAGAAATAAACTACAAGGTTGTAAAAAAATACGATGCTTCAAAATACAGCGGTTACAGAAGCGTTATTCAGAAAGGTGTCAACGGCACCGAAAGAATTACCAAAACACTCATTTATGTCAATGATATTCTTATTGACACCAACTATGATTATGAAACAACAAAAGAACCTGTTAATGAAATTGTAATGGTTGGTTCAAAAACATCATATAACGGTGTATATGTCGGCGAAGCATCCGATTACGGTTTCCTCTGGCCCGCTCCGAGCTGCCACCGCGTAAGTTCTCCTTACGGCTGGCGAAGCAGCGGATGGCACAACGGCATTGACCTTGTCAAATACGGAGGCGGCGCACTCGGAACACCCGTCATTGCCGCAAAGAGCGGACGTGTTGAAGTTGTTCAGCGAAGCAATTCGGGATACGGAAACATGGTGCTCATCAACCACGGCGACGGCTACAAAACAAGATACGCCCATATGGTAAAAGGTTCAATAACAGTTTCAGTGGGCGATTATGTTGAAGCCGGTCAGACAATCGGTAAGGTTGGCTCAACGGGTAACTCAACCGGTCCTCATCTCCATTTTGAAGTTATCGTCAATGGCGAAACAAGAAATCCAAAAAACTACATTTCATAAAATTGTTTAAGAGTCAGCACAAATTTATTGTGCTGACTCTTTTTTGATTAAACCGAAAATTATGAGCATAATACTAACAAAAGTTATTTTCGGAGGTAAATTTTATGTTAAGAAAAATATTTTCCGTTTTATTGTGCGTTGTTCTGGTTTCCGGAATTTTCGCAGCGTGTAACCGGAACAACCCGACGAATCCTTCAGAATCCTTATCGGGCAATCTTACCAATCAACAGAACACATCGGTCAAAGAAATCCGTTATCTCAACTTCAAACCGGAAATTGCTGAAGTTTACGACAGAATAGCTGCCGAATATGAAAAGCAGACGGGTGTCAGACTTGTTGTTGAAACTGCAGCATCAGGCACTTATGAATCAACGCTTACCGCACGTATGGCAACAAGCGATGCGCCCACAATTTTTCAGGTTAACGGACCTATCGGCTATGCATCCTGGGCAGAATACTGCGCCGACCTTAAAGATACCGAACTTTACAAACATCTCAACGATAAATCGCTTGCGATAACATCAAACGGCGGCGTTTACGGAATTCCATATGTTGTTGAAGGATACGGAATCATCTATAACCAAAAGATTCTCGATGCATATTTTGCTCTCCCCGAAAAAGCAACCCAATATAAAACTGCTGATGAAATCACAAATTTCGCCGCACTCAAAGAGGTTGTTGAAGATATGCAGAAAAACAAAGATAAGCTGGGAATCAGTGGCGTTTTTGCGTCTACTTCACTTAAAACCGGTGAAGACTGGCGCTGGCAGACCCATCTTTTGAATATTCCTCTTACCCTTGAATTTAAAGATAAAAATATCGACCTTACCGGTGACGGTTATAAACAGATTGATTTCACCTATTCCGATAATTTTAAAAATATTTTCGACCTTTATATCAACAATTCAACAACCGATAAAAAACAACTCGGAACAATCGATGTTACCGCATCAATGGCAGAATTTGCTCTCGGCAAATGCGCAATGGTTCAGAACGGAAACTGGGGAGCATCACAGATTCTTGGGGTTTCGGGCAACAAAGTAGCGGCAGAGGATATTAAATTTTTACCGATTTATACGGGTATTGAAGGTGAAGAAAACCTCGGCATTTGCATAGGAACGGAAAATTTCATCTGCATAAATGCAAAAGCAAGCGAAGCCGAACAAAAAGCTGCCGCAAACTTTCTTTACTGGCTATTCAGCTCCGACACGGGTAAAAAGTTTGTAACAGATGAGCTTGGATTCATATCGCCTTTTGACACTTTTTCGCAGGATGAAACTCCAGATGACCCTCTTGCAAGAGAAGTAAACCGTTGGATGACCAAAGATAATATCACAAACATCCCCTGGAATTTTACACTTTTCCCAGGCCAGCACTATAAAGAACAACTCGGCTCCTCACTTCTTAAATATGCACAGGGCACAATGTCCTGGGAAGAAGTAAAAAAGCAGGCAATCGAAGAATGGAAAAAGGAATTCGGGGCATAATTTTTTCGGAGTTGATTTTATGCACAAAGCGCTGAAAAAGTATTTCCCGATATTCGTAATTCCAACCCTCGCCGCTTTTATAACATCATTTTTGCTGCCGTTTGTTATGGGTGTTTATCTTTCTTTTACAGAATTCAAAGTTGTTAACAACAGCAATTGGGTCGGTTTAAAAAACTATATCAGCATTTTTACAACAGACGAAACTTTTCTTAATTCACTTTGGCTGACAGTAAGATTCACGGTTGTTTCTGTTATAACAATCAACGTTATCGCTTTTTCTCTTGCGATGCTTCTCACCAAAGGCTTGAAGGGTACAAATCTTTTCAGAACGGTGTTTTTTATGCCGAATCTTATCGGCGGCATCGTTTTGGGTCATATATGGAGCCTTATAATTAACGGCGTGCTTGGTTTTTTCGGGGTTGATATAACCTACAACCCCGATTACGGCTTCTGGGGGCTTGTGATTCTGATGAATTGGCAGCTCATCGGATATATGATGATTATCTACATTGCAGGAATTCAGAATATACCCGAAAATCTCAACGAGGCTGCGGCAATCGATGGTGCCTCCCCTTTTCAGGCACTTATCCACGTCACAATCCCCATGATTATGCCATCTGTTACCATTTGCTCGTTTTTAACCCTGACTAATTCATTCAAGCTGTTTGATCAGAACCTTGCTCTTAACGGAAAATCGCCCGAAACTTCTCTGCTTGCGCTTGATATTTACAAAACATTCTATGACCACACAGGGCTGAAGCTTGCGCAGTGGCACGGCATCGGTCAGGCAAAAGCGGTTATTTTCTTTTTGCTTGTTGCAGTTATTGCATTCATCCAGCTTCGTGCAACAAGGCAGAAGGAGGTTGAACATTAATGAACCGTAGGAATTCTTTCAGGAGTACCGTCATATATATTATTCTGTTCGTTACCACAATTGTTTTTCTCGCGCCTATTGTAATAATACTCATCAATTCCGTCAAAGGCAATTTCTATATATCCGACGCTCCGTTTTCACTTCCCAACGAAGAAACATTTGTCGGTCTGCAAAACTTCATAAAAGGATTTACCCAGTCGGATTTTATGCGCTCATTTGCAATTTCTGCATTTATAACTGTCTTTTCGGTTCTCGGAATCATAATTCTGACCTCGATGACAGCGTGGTACATCGTGAGAGTCAAAAACAGATTCACAAAAACTCTTTATTATCTTTTCGTTTTCAGTATGATAGTTCCGTTCCAGATGGTTATGTACACAATGACCTATTATGCTTTTGAACTGCATCTTAACAACCCTTTAGGCATAATATTTATCTATCTCGGTTTCGGCTCGGGACTTTCTGTTTTTATGTTTTCGGGTTTTATAAAAAGCATACCCGCTGAGCTTGAAGAAGCTGCAGTTATTGACGGATGCAGTCCGATAAAAGCTTTTTTTCTCATTATTTTCCCGATTCTCAAACCAACAGCAATCACCGTTGCCATTCTAAATGCAATGTGGATATGGAACGATTATCTTCTCCCCTATCTTGTGCTCGGTTCGGGAGAAAACAAAACACTGCCTGTTGCCGTTCAGATGGCTCTCACAGGCGGATACGGCAACAAAGATATGGGTGCGCTTATGGCAATGCTCGTTCTTGCGATTTTGCCGATTATCATTTTCTACCTTTCCTGCCAGAAGTATATTATCAAAGGTGTTGTTGCAGGCGCGGTAAAGGGTTAGGAGGAATTCTCTATGGCAACAATAAAATTCAAGGATGTCACAAAATCATTCGATAACGGAAAGGTAACCGTTATTCCCGGGCTCACGCTTGATATAAAAGACAAGGAATTTGTTGTTCTTGTCGGTCCTTCAGGCTGCGGAAAATCAACAACCCTCAGAATGATTGCGGGTCTTGAAGGTGTTTCATCGGGCGAGCTTTACATCAACGACAGAGTAGTAAACGATGTTCCCCCGAAAGACCGCGACATAGCAATGGTGTTCCAGAGCTATGCTCTTTATCCTCATATGACTGTCTATAAAAATATGGCATTCGCACTCAAGCTCAAAAAAATACCCAAAGAAGAAATTGACGAAAAGGTAATGTGGGCGGCAAAAATTCTTGATATCGAACCATATCTTGACCGTAAACCCCGTGCTCTTTCCGGCGGTCAGCGTCAGCGCGTTGCTCTCGGAAGAGCAATGGTAAGAAACCCTAAGGTTTTTCTGCTTGACGAACCGCTTTCAAATCTTGATGCCAAACTTCGCACAGAGATGAGAAGCCAGATTACCATGCTTCACAAAAAGCTTCAGACAACATTTGTTTACGTTACGCATGACCAAACGGAAGCAATGACGATGGCAGACAGAATTGTTGTTATGGATAAAGGTGTTGTTCAGCAGTACGACACTCCTCAAAAGCTTTACAGCGAGCCCGCAAATATGTTTGTTGCAGGTTTTATCGGCTCTCCGCAAATGAACTTTATCGATTCCACAATAATACAAGACGGAAAAAATTTAAAAATCAGCTTTTCCGGATACAAACTGGATATTCCCGAAGAAAAGAAAGATGCTCTCGAAAATTATATCGGCAAAGAAATCATCTTAGGTGTGCGACCTGAGCATATTATCTCCGACAACGCTCCTAATGCCGAAAAAAGCAAATGTGCCATCGATGTAACAGCCGAAATCGCCGAAATGACAGGCAGCGAAACCAATGTGTATTTCAATCTTGGTGACAAAACCCACATTGCAAAAATAAAGGCGGAAAATAAAATAAACAGCGGCGATACCATAAGGCTTTATATAAACGAAAAAAACGTTCATTTCTTTGACAAAGATACAACTTATGCCATATAAAAAATGCTGTTGCATCAACACGGTGCAACAGCATTTTTCTTATTCAAATCTTTTCGAAAGCCAGGTTGCGCAAAGCTCAAACCAACCTTTGATATGAGCACAATAATCAGCTTCAGCTTTCGAATAAACAGTTCTGTCTGCAAGCGAGAATCCGTGATATCCCTTTTCATAAATGTGCATTTCAAAGGGGATATTTTTCTTGTTGAGAGCGGTTGCATATGCAAGCGAATTCTCAATCGGAACAAGGTTATCCTCACAAGCGGAAATGATAAATGCAGGAGGAGTTTTATCATCCACCTTATCGTCAAGTCCGGGCACGGGAAATGCAAGAATCTTACCGATTGATTCGAGAATACAGGGATAAACAAGAATGCTTGCAGCGGGTCTGATATCACCCATTGTTGAAACTGCAGCGCAAAGATGGCCGCCTGCCGAAAATCCGATTGCGGCAATCTTTTCTTTGTCAACGCCCCACTCAACCGCATTTTCGTGGATTAACTTCATCGCCTCGTTCACATCGGCAAACGGCATTGAGAAATCATAACCCTTGTTGTGACCTACGGTATAGCGAAGAATAAATGCTGCATATCCCTTTGCAATAAATGAAAAAGCAATGGGTTCAGCCTCGCGGTCAGAGCACATACTGTAACCACCGCCGGGAATGACCAGCACAGCAGGTCTGATATCCATATGACCCATTTCGGGCGACTTATCAGGAAGATAAACTGTGAGTTTTGCAAGCTCGTTTGTAAGTTTGATTTCAATTATTTTCACATTATTCACCTCGGTTTATTCATCGGGCAGACCTTCATACAGATTCCGCAGACGGCACCCCTTCCGATTTTCTGAAACTTAGTTTTCATGTACTGACTGCAAGCCTCAGGGTCAAATATTTCTTCTCTCGGAGTGCCGGGAGTCCAATCGCCGCCCTTGATTGCCTTTGCAGGACAAGCTTTTACACAGATATCACATCCGCTGCATACACTTTTTGTGAGTGTGTTATCGCACTCAAACGGGCAATCGGTAAAAAGCGTACCGAGACGGACATAGCTTCCGTATTCGTTATGCAGAAACAGAGAGTTTCTGCCGATTGAGCCAAGCCCCGCAAGGCAGGCACCTTTTTTGTGCGAGAATCTCGCCATATAATTCCATCCGTCTTTGTTGATACTCTGCGATGCTGCAACGGTTATATATTTATAGCCTTTTCTTTGCAGAAACATTCCCGCCTGAAGAAGCATCGAATCAATAAATGCATTCACGTTGCGGTAGTGGTTGAAATAGGTGTGGGTGGGTTCATCCTCGATTTCATCAATGATGCTTTCGGAAAGGCGTGCGACGATACTCACGCCGTAAGGCAACGATTCCTCGCCATCATCAACCTTGAAAAAGCCGACATCAGCAACACCTCTTTCGAGAAGAAAAGCCTTGAGTTCTTCCTGAATATTCATTACTTTGCCACCTTCGTTTCAAAGCAGAGCCAACCGCCGCTTTCGTGACGGGCGATAACTTCAAGTCCGTTTGCGGCAAACGCAGCAAGAACATCGTCCTCTCTCGGCACAATAATACCTGAAGTAATAAACACAGCATCTGGATTCATATAATCCTTGACATTTTCGCAGATATTAACAATGATATCAGCAACAATGTTGGCTGCGATAATATCGAATTTTCCCTTTACTTTATCGGTTGTTGAACCTTTTAAAACAGTAAATCTCGGTTCTTCAAAGCCGTTTGTTTTACCGTTTTCGATTGCGGTTTTAACTGCAAGTGCATCAATATCAACACCAACAGCACTATCCGCACCTAAAAGCAGACATGCTACCGAAAGGATACCGCTTCCGCAGCCGATGTCAAGCACAGTTTTTCCCGGATTTGCATATTTCTCAAGTGTTTCAAGACAGAGTCTTGTTGTGTCGTGAGTACCTGAGCCAAAAGCAAGACCGGGTTCAAGGTGGATAACCGCTCTGTCACCCGCATCATATTCTTCCTCCCAGATAGGACGGATAAGAAGTCTTTCGCCGACAGGCATAGGTTTGAAATACTTTTTCCAGTTATTCTCCCAATCCTCATTTTTACAGACATTCTCATCAATTTCACATTCGATGCCCTCTGCAGAATATCTTTCGGTAAGGAACGAAACCGCCTCTGCTGGATTCTCTTCGGGGGAAATATAAATGTGAACTATGCCTTTGCTTCTGTCTTTTGCAAGAAGATCCTCATCGATCAAATCGATTCTCGCAATCTCCCATGCTTCCTGCTCGAGAGTGCGGTAATCCTCAATATAAATGCCATAGGGCACAGCCATCTGGGCAATATCGCCCGCTCTGTCAACGTCATCTGCGTTTACTGTTATTTTAATTTCTGTCCAATCCATTTTATACCTCCGTCAACTCAACTCCGCCATCGGGAGCCTTGCCGTGATTATAAAGGTTTCTGTTTTCGAGCGCCCATTGTCTGGGAGTAAATGCACCTTCGTCAACTGCCTGCACAGCCGAGTGCATTTCGTAAAGACGCGCATCCATAAGGTCAAGCTGTGAAAGAAGCTCTGCTTCAATAAACATCGGAAGCTTTGCAGCTCCAAACTCAGGAGTACCGTGATGCGAAATAAGCATATGCTCAACAAGAGTGAGCGTTTCACGGCTGATACCGAGGCTTGTACCGATTCTGTCAATATTTATCGCACCCATAACAAGATGACCGAGGAGGTTACCTCTTACGGTATATTCACTTGCGATACCGGTTTCGGATGCCTGAAGTTCTTCGATTTTTGCAATATCGTGGAGAATTGCACCTGCACAAAGCAAATCATAGTTAACGAACTTATAAATTTCGCATACGCCCTTTGCAAGACGCAGAATTGAGAGGGTATGCATAAGCAGGCCGCTTCTCACTGCGTGATGAAGGTTTTTTGCTGCAGGCCAATAAATAAGCTTATCTCTGTATTCCTCTATAACAGCAAAGACAAGTTTTTTAAGCTCTTCATCGTTGAATGAATCAACAACTTTTTCCACTTCCGCAAGCATCACCTCACCCGTCAACACGGCTGAAGGAACATAATCCTCAATTGCAACTTCATCCTCGGGCAAAACGTGACGGATTCTCTCTACTCTGAACTGAATCGTATCGTTAAAAGGAACATAAGTACCTCTTACCTTAACGAAGTCAAAAACTTTGAATATATTTGCAGGTGTTTCCTTATAATCCCAATGCTTTGCACTGATTTCGCCGCTGTTATCGGCAAGAATGAGGTCAAGATAAGGCACACCTTTTGCGGTCTGTTTCTTTTCAACGGATTTTACAAGACAAAAGCCTTCGTGTGCTCCTGCTCCTCCGACGGGTGTAAAATTCATAGAAATATCCTTCTTTCAATTATATATGATATACTATAACATACATCGGATAAAATTACAAACCAAAAATTAATCAAATTTATATTGACAAATAAACTGTGTGTACTATAATAAAAGCAACAATAATTCTCGGGGCGGGGTGAGATTCCCCACCGGCGGTAACAGTCCGCTAACTGCTTTTGCAGCCGATACGGTGAAATTCCGTAACCGACGGTAAAGTCCGGATGACAGAGAATGCGATCAGAGAAGCATTTCGCCCTGCATTTATTGCAGGGCTTTTGTTTTTTATCGCTCTCCGAGCAGAAAAGGAGTAAAAAAAGATATGAAAAATTCAGCAACCGAAAAAGTAATAAAAACCGCCATAATGGCAATGCTTACAGCACTCTCAATAGTGCTTGTTTATGTTATCCACTTTCCGCTTATCCCCGCCGCACCTTTCCTTGAATATGATGCTGCAGATGTACCCGTGCTTATTGGTGCAATGATGCTCGGACCCATCCCGGGACTTGTTATTCTTCTTGCGGTCTGCCTTATTCAAGCAATAACGGTAAGCGCGGCAAGCGGATGGATTGGGTTTATGATGCATTTTATCGCATCTTCCGTGCTTGTGCTGATTTCATCAACAATCTACAAACGCAAAAAAACAGTTGCAGGTCTTATCCTCGGTCTTATTCTCGGTTCCGTTGCAATGACCATTGTTATGATACCTCTCAACCTTATTTTTACCGGAATATTTATGGGTGCCGGCACTCAGGCAGTAGTCGGAATGCTCATTCCCGCAATCATTCCTTTCAACCTTCTCAAGGCGGGAATAAACTCCGCAATCACCTTTGCGGTTTTCACTCCCATTGCAGGAATTCTTAAAAAATATGTAAAGGGTAAATAAATATGATAACTCACCCCATTTCTCCCCTTTTCAACGAAAAATCAGAAACACTGATACTCGGTTCGTTTCCGTCGGTCAAATCAAGAGAATCTGCATTCTTTTATGGTCATCCGCAAAACAGGTTCTGGGCGGTTATTGCCGAAATATACGGATACAAAAAGCCACAAACTATCGAAGAAAAAAAGAAGCTCGTTCTTGAAAACAAGCTTGCAATGTGGGATGTTATTGAATCGTGTGAAATTGAAGGAAGTGCAGACAGCACAATAACCAACGTCACCGCAAATGACCTGAACGTTATTCTTGAAAACAGCAAAGTTGACAGAATTTTTGTTAACGGCAAAACAGCCGAAAAATATTATAATAAATATACTTATCCGAAAACGGGTATCAAAGCAATATGCCTGCCGTCAACAAGCCCCGCAAACGCCGCATGGAACATTGAAAGACTTGTTGAAGCCTGGAAAATAATTAAAAAATGAAACCTGACCCTCTGATTTTCAGAGGGTTATTTTTAACACCAACACTGATAAGTGAATATAATGAAGATATAAGACAAGCAATTTTGAAATTTTTTGCTCCCCGATTTCAAAACTGCGTTTAATTCGCCTGCCGTGTGCCAAAAATAGTGATGTAAGTTAAACTTAATCTTCAGGAGTGATTGCTTTATGAATGTTAAACGGGGAGAAATTTATTATGCGGACCTGAGTCCGGTTATCGGCTCAGAGCAAGGCGGCACAAGACCCGTACTCATCGTTCAGAATGATGTGGGCAACAAATTCAGCCCCACCGTCATCGCCGCCGCAATAACAAGCCAAAGATTCAAAACAAGCCTGCCCACACATATAAGAGTCAATGCCGACGGGTGCGGACTTGCAAAGGATTCGATTGTTCTTCTTGAACAGGTACGTACTCTCGACAAAAAAAGGCTCAGAGAAAAAATGGG
>JAZNHM010000245.1:0-2154 GCA_045576955.1 Acutalibacteraceae bacterium
CAGAACGACATGGCTACGATCCGACTTGTGGCAGATAGGTCTTGATAGTCTTAGGTTTAATATTAAAACAATGGGCTTTAAACATACGGGTCTTTTCCCCGAGCAGGCCGTTAACTGGAAAATGACTGCGGATATAATAAAGAACGCAGGCAGACCCGTCAAGGTGCTCAATCTTTTTGCCTACACGGGCGGCGCAACCGTTGCGGCTCTTAATGCAGGTGCAAGCGTTACCCACGTCGATGCTTCAAAGGGTATGACCCTTTGGGCAAAAGAAAATGCGGCGGCAAGCAAGCTTTCGGATGCTCCCGTGAGATGGCTTGTTGACGATTGCATCAAGTTTGTTCAGCGCGAAATCCGCAGAGGCAATAAATATGACATCATCATTATGGACCCGCCGTCATACGGCAGAGGTCCGGGCGGTGAAGTGTGGAAGCTCGAAAACGAGGTTTATGATTTCGTTGAGCTTTGCTCACAGCTTCTCTATGAAGATTCACTGATGGTGCTGATTAATTCTTACACAACGGGTCTTTCACCCAGCGTTATGGAATATATTCTCGGTGAAACAGTTCAGAAGCAGTTCGGAGGTTCAACTCAGAGCGATGAAATCGGAATTCCCGTTTCGTCAAAGCCGGGCAGAGTTCTCCCCTGTGGCGCAAGTGCAATATGGCTTGGCAAAAGTGTGAAATAATGCGTAACTATTTGTTTTAGGACTTTTATTATGAACGAAAAAATAATCGAATTCAAAAACGTTACATTTATATATGATGCGGATGACGAAACAGCCGAAGTAAAGGAAATGCCTGCACTCACGGATGTCAGCCTTGCAATCAACAAGGGCGAATTTGTTGCAGTTCTCGGCCACAACGGCTCGGGTAAGAGCACTTTTGCAAAGCTCTGCAACGCAATCTATGAGCCGACCAAGGGCGAGGTTTCGGTCAAGGGCATTGTTGCAGATACCGAAGAAAAAGCGGACGAAATCCGCAGAATTGTCGGTATGGTGTTTCAGAATCCCGATAACCAGATTGTTGCAACCATCGTTGAAGATGACGTCGCGTTCGGCCCCGAAAATCTCGGAATCGAGCCCTCTGAAATCCGCAGAAGAGTTGACGATGCACTCAAGTCGGTCAATATGTATGATTTCCGTCATAGAGAGCCTCACAAGCTTTCGGGCGGTCAGAAGCAGAGGGTTGCCATTGCGGGTGTTATTGCAATGCAGACGGAATGCATCGTGCTTGATGAACCGACTGCGATGCTCGACCCGAAGGGCAGAGAAGAAGTTATGCAGACTGTAAAGCGCCTCAACAAAGAGATGGGCATAACCGTTGTGCTTGTCACTCACTTTATGGATGAAGCTGTTCAGGCGGACAGAGTTGTTGTTATGGACGGCGGAAAAGTTCTTATGGACGGCAAGCCGAAAGAGGTTTTCTCTCAGGTTGATAAGCTTCGTGCGTGCGGACTTGATGTGCCGCAGTCAACCGAGCTTTGCCGTAATCTCGGTATAAAAGATTGTGTTCTTGACGTTGACGGATGTGTTGATGAAATATGCCGTCTTATGGGAGGTGCCGTATGAGTTTTGCAATTGAAACAATCGGACTTACCCACTATTATTCAAAGGGAACAATTCAGCAGGTTGCGGCGATAAACGATGTCAACCTTCAGATAGAGAAAGGCGAGCTTATCGGAATCATCGGTCACACGGGTTCGGGCAAGAGCACGCTTATCTCACATTTCAACGGACTTCTGAAACCCGACGGAGGAAAAATTCTTGTTGATGGTGTTGATATCTGGAAGGACAAAGAAACTTTAAAGCAGTCACGCTTCAAGGTCGGTCTTTGCTTCCAGTATCCCGAATATCAGCTTTTCGAAGAAACCGTTTATAAAGATATTGCTTTCGGTCCGAAAAATATGAAGCTTTCCGAAGCGGAAATAAAAGAAAGAGTTCTGCGTGCGGCTGCTTTTGTGGGCGTAAAACCCGAGCATCTCAACAAATCTCCGTTCGACCTTTCGGGCGGTGAAAAAAGAAGAGTTGCCATTGCGGGCGTTATGTCAATGGAACCCGAGGTTCTTATTTTTGACGAACCTGCCGCAGGTCTTGACCCCAAGGGCAGAAAAGACCTTGTTGAGCTTATAAAAGAATACAGAAAACAGACGGGC
>JAZNHM010000246.1:0-7104 GCA_045576955.1 Acutalibacteraceae bacterium
TCTCCAACGGAATAAATCAAAAGATTCGAAAAGTTCGAGCAATAATAAATCAAATGGCAAAGAGCAAAACGAATCAAAAAACATGATTCCGGACGATATTACGAAAGAGAGGTTAACCAAAGATGTTAGATAACAAGAATTCAGTGAAATAACCCTTGACAGGTTGTGTAAAGAAACACCGGTCAAGGGTTATTTCATTTTTATCTAAAAATCTTTGTCGATAACCATTTGTTTGTAATCGAGAAATTCAAAACCGATATTTTTATAAAGCTTTTTTGCGCCTTCGTTGTCATCGCCGACTTCGAGGCGTATTCTTTTTATTTTGCCTTTCTCTTCTTCGGCAAGGAAACTGAAGAAACTTCGTCCGATTCCTTGGCTTCTGAATTCTTCTTCAACAAAAAGTTCTTCGATCCATGCCGCCATTCCGCCGACTTCCGTTTCGAATTTCATCGATACGATTGCGTAGCCGGCAGGGGAACCGTTGCACTCAAACATATACCCTTTGACAAGTTCCGGGATTTCAAGTGACGCATAAAAACTTGACATCATAACCTCGTCTGACGGGAAGTGAAGCACGGCAGGGGGTGCATAGAATTTTTTGACCATTGAAAAGAACAGGTTTTTATCATTATTTGTGAATTTTCTGATTTTAATGTTCATTATTCTTCCTCAATTGTAATGTTATCAGTGTAAATGTATTCACGCAGATAGTCTTTTGTTGCATCAATGTCAACAACCTCAACCCATTGACCGTTTATTGTGTCGGGGTGCATATGTTCATCTGTCGGAACACGGTTCTGCTCAATGTTAAATGCAAGCACACTCAATCCGCCTTTGTAAGCAAGTGCGGTTATCTCTGCGGCGGACATATCTGTTTTAATCATCGGAAAAACAGTCTGCATAGTTGAAATTATCTTTTCAACACCTGCGGATTTGGCTTGTCCGATTAAAGCGGATATAACTTTTCGCTGGCGGTATGTTCTCATATAGTCGGAATCAAGCTTTCGAATACGGCAATAAACAAGAGCTTCGGCACCGTTAAGATGAACGCTGTCACCGTAATCAATTGTGTGGCGGGTTGTTCTGTTGATGAATTTTGCTTCTTTTTGCGTAACTTCAACATCTATTCCACCGAGAGAATCGATTATGTTTGTGAACATCTCAAAATCAACCATAACATAGTGGTCAATATCAACACCGAAGTTATATTCGATAGTGTCGATAACGAGCTGCGGTCCGCCGTAAGTACAGGCGGCGTTGAGCTTAGCTTTTTTTCCTTTTGACGGTATTTCAACCCAACTGTCACGCAGAAAAGAGGTGAGCTTGATTTTCATATGCTTATAGTCAAGCGAAACAAGAATCATCGAGTCAGAGCGCGATGCCGAATCTGCGCTGCCGTCTACACCCATCAGAAGAATGTTTGAAACCAACGGACTGCTTTTTAATTCATATGAATTTACATATTCGTTTCTTTCAAGGTCTTCTCTAGTGTATCCTGAAGAGGCAGCAAAAACAAAAATAAAAACAGAGGAGAAAAGCAGAGCAAAAACAAGAATCATCGCAATAGTTTTGATAAATCCGCGCTTTTTGCGTTTCTTTTTAGGCGGAGGAGTCTCGTTCTGCGGCGGCTCGGGAGGCATTTCGAGATCTGTGAGTTCAAAGTCAATCGAATTTTGTCTTCGTTTTGAAATATATATATCTTCCATTGAATCACCTTTCAGATTGGTTTTTTACATTCTAACTCAAAAAAAGAACTTATACAATAGCAAAATGTAAATAATTTTATAATAATATTTATTTTGTTTGACTTTTTTTAAAAGGTGATTTAAAATAATACGGAGCGTGTGTTGAGTGAGTTGGGCAGTCGCGGGCAGCTTTTGCTGCGTGAGGAAAGTCCGAGCTTCACAGAGCAGGATAACGGCTAACGGCCGCCGAGGGTGACCTTAGGGAAAGTGCAACAGAGATATACCGCCCGCTTTGCGGGTAAGGGTGGAAAGGCGAGGTAAGAGCTCACCGGCGTACGGGGAACCGTACGGCCCTGCAAACCCTATCCGAAGCAACACCGACAGGGGGAGGAGCTTTGCTCCGTCGTTTGCTCGACGATACTCCGAAGGGTGGCTTAAGCCTTGCGGCAACGTAAGGCGTAGACAGATGATTGCCTTAAATGACAGAACTCGGCTTACAGATTCTCTCGGCACACGTTCAATTATATGATTATTGGTTGATATGGAAGAATTAATTACGATAACCGGAACGGTTGAATATGTGACATTCCGAAATAACGAAAACGGCTACACTGTTCTCGAATTTTCGAGCAACGGTGAGCTTTTTACTGCAACCGGCAATGTAGGTGAGCTTTATTGCGGTGAAAAGGTGACGTTCACGGGAAACTGGTCCGTTCATCCGACCTTCGGTAAGCAGTTGAAAATTTCAGGTTGCAAGCGTGAAATGCCTGAAACGGCTGCCGATATGCTTTCATATCTTTCTTCGGGTATAATCAAGGGTGTAAAAGAAAAAACAGCGCAGAAAATCGTTGAGCGTTTCGGCGAGGATACATTTTCAGTAATCGAAAACACTCCGCTTCGCCTTGCAGAAATCAAAGGTATATCCCATGACAGAGCGAAGGAAATCGGTGAGGAATTCAGAAAGCGCGCCGCAGAAAGAGAGGCTCTGATTTCTCTCGAAAAATATGGCATGACAACTGCTGAATGTTTAAGGGTATTTAAAATATTCGGAAAGAATTCTGTTTCAACCGTTGAGCGCAACCCTTATTTGCTGTGTTCCGAAAGAATCGGAATAACATTCGAAAAAGCGTGCGATATCGCGGACAGACTCCCCGTAAAACCCGCGGATGAATACAGAATTTCCGCAGGTATTCTTTATGTTGTTCGTCATAATCTCTATAACGGACACACCTGTTTGCCGAGAGAAAAGCTTATTCCGCCCTGTTGTTCACTTCTCGGATGTAATGACGATACGGTTGAAATACAGCTTGATAATCTCATTAAGCAGAAACACTTGTTCAGCGATTCTGTTAACGGCAGAGAGTTCGTTTTTTTGCCTGAAATCTACGACGCGGAAAAAAGAGCGGCAAACACTGTTTTATTTATGAAACGCTATGCTACCAAATGTTATTGTGATATTAATGAACAGATAAATAATGCCGAACTTATAAGCGGTGTTTTATATAATGAACAGCAAAGACTTGCAATAAAGCTTGCTGTTGAAAAAGGAATACTCATATTGACCGGTGGCCCGGGTACTGGAAAAACAACAACCTTGAGGGGCATACTGAAAGTTTTTGAATCCCAAGGTCTTGAGGTTGCACTTGCGGCACCAACGGGAAGGGCTGCCAAAAGAATGAGCGAACTTACGGGCAGAGATGCCCAGACAATCCACAGACTTCTTGAAGTTGAGTGGGACAGTAGTGACCGACCGGTTTTTCAACGCAATAAGCGTAACCCTTTGAGCGTTGGTGCGGTTATTATTGATGAGCTTTCAATGGTGGATATTGTTTTGTTTGCGAGCCTTCTTGATGCTTTGCCCATCGGATGCAGACTTGTGATGGTCGGCGACTCAGATCAGCTTCCGCCCGTCGGTGCAGGCAATGTTCTGCACGATATGATTAATTCAAAAGCATTGCCCGTTGTTGAACTGAAAGAAGTTTTCCGTCAGGCAATGGAAAGTCTTATTGTTACGAACGCCCATAAAATCGTTAACGGTGAAATTCCCGAGCTTTCAAAAACAGATAAAGATTTCTTTTTTCTGGAACGGAATGCACCTTATATGGCGGCAAAAACTGTTACCGAGCTTTGCTCTGTGAGGCTTCCGAAAGCTTACGGATATTCTCCGCTTGAGGATATTCAGGTGCTTTGTCCGTCGAGAAAAGGGGAGACGGGAACTGTTAATCTTAATAAATTACTTCAGAATGAAATTAATCCGCCTGCAAAACATAAGCGGGAGAAAATGTTCGGTCAGCGTATTTTCCGTGAAGGGGATAAGCTGATGCAGATAAAAAACAACTATAACATTCCGTGGACAAGCAATGAAAAAGATGGTCTCGGTGTGTTCAACGGTGATATCGGTCTGCTTGAAAAAATCGATGAACCTGCGCATATTCTTTACGTGCGTTTCGACGATAAAACTGCAGAATATCCCTTTGAAAGCGGAACGGAACTTGAGCACGCATATGCTGTTACCGTTCATAAAAGCCAAGGTAATGAATTTGATGCGGTTGTGATGCCCGTTGCGGGAGTGGTCGAACAGCTTGCGTATCGGAATTTGCTTTATACTGCTGTAACACGTGCAAAAAAAATGATGGTTCTTGTAGGCTCAAAGACCACTGTTGAACGAATGACTTTAAATGACAGCAAGGCGAAACGCTATTCTGCTCTCAAAAATTTCATAATGCTCGGTGAAGAAAAATGATTGGAATTCTGAAATCGTTTATCCGATCTCTGTTTCCAAAGAGATGTGCTTATTGCGGAAAAGTAATTGCGAGCAACAGAACGATGTGCTGTGAATGTGAGCTGAATCTTCCGAGAGTCAAGTCTGATGTTTGTACCAAATGCGGAATGGAAAAAGTTTTTTGTTCTTGTAAAGGTGCAGAAAAATATTTTGCTGAACTCGCTGCACCGTTTTATTTTGAAAATAACGTAAGAAAAGGGCTTCACGCTTTTAAATTCAGAAAATGTCCCGATAATGCCGAAGCATACTGCATTGAGATGGCACAAACAGTAAAACAAAGATTTTCAGGTGTTCATTTCGATTTCATAACGGAAGTTCCGATGACCGAAAAGAGCCTCAAAAAAAGAGGTTATAATCAATGTGCTTTACTTGCAAAAGGGATTTCTGAACTACTGAATATTGAACATAAACCCGATTTGTTGGTGAAACTTTTTGATACTCAGATTCAGCACGGATTGTCGTATTATTTAAGAAAAGGTAATATTAACGGTGTGTTCGATGTTGCGGATCCTGTTTTAATAAAAGACAAAACAATATTATTATGTGACGATGTATCAACCACGGGTGCAACATTGAATGAATGTGCAAAAATGCTGTGGCTTTACGGTGCAAAGGATGTTTATTGCATCTCGTGTGCATTGACAAAATCAAAAAAAAATAATACAAAAGAAAGGAAGTGAAGAAAATGCTTGGCGTAAATATCGGAATTGATCTTGGAACAACCTCAATTGTTGTTTATGTTGAGAACAAAGGAATTGTTCTTTCTGAGCCGTGTGCCGCTGCATATGAAAAAGAAAGCGGAAAACTTATTGCTGTGGGCAAGCGTGCATGGGATATGGTTGGTAAAAATCCCGATTCAATAAGAGTTGTCAGACCTATGGAACACGGTGTTGTTTCTGATTTTACCGCAACAAAGCATATTCTTCGATATTTTCTTTCTAAAATATGTAAAAATATGGTTTTTAAACCTAATGTTGTTGTCTGTGTTCCATCGATGGCAACAAGTCTTGAAAAAAGAACAATTCTTGACCTGATAACCTCTGCTGGTGCAGCAAAAGCCTGCCTTATTGAAGAGCCGCTTGCCGCTGCGCTTGGTGCGGGTCTCAAGAGCAACAGACCCGTTGGTGCAATGGTTGTTGATATCGGCGGCGGCACAACTGATATTGCCGTTATAACTATGGGCTGTATCTCGGTTTCGAGGTCGATAAAGGTTGCGGGTAATGCTCTTGATGAAGCAATTATGCGTCAGATAAGACGTGAACGCGATGTCATAATCGGCGAAAGAACCGCAGAATATATTAAGAAAACAATCGGCTGCTCATATTTACGCGACGTTGAACTCGGCCTTACCGTAAAGGGCAAGCATTTCATTACTAATCTTCCTGTCAGTATCGAAGTCAGCTCAACCGAAACATATCTTGCAATGCGCCCCCACCTTGAAACAATCGGTGAAGCCGTACGTTCTGTTCTTGAACTGACTCCACCCGAGTTATCCGCTGATATTTTTGAATCAGGTATTCGACTTACCGGCGGCGGTGCACTTCTTCAGGGTATTGATAAAATGATTGAAAAAAAGACGGGCGTAAAAACTTTTGTTGCCGATGAATCATTGAATTGCGTTGCACTCGGAACAGGTGAGGCTCTGACTCATATGGATATCCTGAGCCAGAACGGTTACGTTTTCAAAGCAAGAGATGAAATCGGCGGACTAACCCCTGAATCAAATGAATAATAATTTATAAACCGTCCCAAAATGTTATCATAACATAAAAGGACGGTTTTGTTTATGAAAAAAAGATTAGTTGAAATTTCTGTTTGTCTTGCCCTTATTATTTCGGCATTATTACCGATTTGTAAATTTGACAGTGACTGTAAGGATTTAAGAAATGAAGTTTTGCGACTTCACATTCTGGCTAATTCCGACAGTGCTGAAGACCAGAATGTGAAACTTGAGGTCAGGGATGCACTCTTGAATTGCGGTAACGAGCTTTTTTCGGGCAGAACAAATATTGACACTGTGAAATCAATATTGGCATCCGAACAAAACAAACTTACCGAAGCGGCAAATAAAGTTCTTCTTGAAAAAGGTTTTGAATACAAAGCAAAGATTTATCTTACAAATGAATATTTTACAACAAGAACCTATGACAGCTACACTTTGCCTGCAGGAAACTATCTTGCTGTAAAAGTAATACTTGGTGAAGGTGATGGGCATAATTGGTGGTGCGTGATGTTTCCGCCGCTTTGTCTTCCTGCAGCAACTGATAAACAAGATGTTGAGGTTTATTTTAATGCACAAGGTAAATCTATAGTAACAGGTAATCCTGAATATGAAATAAAATTTAAAATAATTGAAATGTTAGAGAGACTGAGGAATAAGTATTATTAATTACAATAATATATATAGAAAAAATGCACGGTGAAACATAATTGTGCATTTTAGATATATTTTTTTGACAGAAAGCTGTGATAATGTGCATTGCGTTAAACCTTAAAAAAACAACAAAAAAATTTAAAAAAAGTGTTGACAATTCAATTTCATTGTGATATATTAGTCAAGCACTCGCGAGACGAGTGCGGAACGCACCTTGAAAATTAAACAACGATTCAAGAAAAACCCTTGAAGATTAATTTGAG
>JAZNHM010000247.1:0-1852 GCA_045576955.1 Acutalibacteraceae bacterium
ATGACACACTTTTTGAAATGACATATGAGGATCTATGAATTTCGAAATGATAAAATATGATTTTCTCTTCGAAATGAGGTCCTATAGATTAATCATAGATAATCCTATAAAGTTCGAAAGCAAACTATCATTTTGAAATAATAGATGACTATCGTTTCGAAATGAGCGGCAGCGACCTACACTCTTTTCGATATGATATATGACTGTCTCTTCGAAATGACCGCGCAAATTTTGGTCACGAAGATAATTTTCGTCAACAAATAATTTAATATGTTTTTAGTCTGCCAAACGCGGCGATGGAAGAAAAAGCCTTCCGTCGCCGCTGATTTTTTGCAAATTTTTAGAATTTTTACGAAAAAGGCCATTTCCCGTGATGTTTTCTTGAAACGCAACCATGATCTCTCCTATTACTTAAACAGAACATACGAAATTTTTAGTCCCGGTTTCGCACGTTCGGATTTTAAGTGAAAGGAGGTAAAGCCTATGAGCGTTCAGTTCAAGTATGAACTAACCGATGCCCAGGCAAATATGGCAGACAACCTTGCGGTCCAGTTTAAGCGTGATATTGATAACTGCAACAACGGATCCATTGAAACAAGAAAGCGTTATCATAAAGCGCTGGAAGATCGCTTCGCAAAATTCCTGGCAAGAGATTTTCGTCTTGAGAATATCAAGAACATTGCGCCAAAGCATGTCTACGCCTATGTTCGTTTTCTGCAAGAGAATGGAAAAAGCGCAGGGTACGTTATGACCGAGCTGTCCGCAATTCGATTCTGGCACAAACGCTCCAAGTGCAAGAACCATCTGCCGGACAATAAGGATCTGAATTTGGAGAAGCGGCAGATCGGCAAATACAATCGTGGGTTGCTTGAAAGCGAATATAACAGTCTCTGTGAGCTTGCCATAAAACTCGGCCGCTTGGATGTGCTGTACGGTGTAACGCTTGCATACCATTTTGGCCTGCGGAAAAATGAGTTGGTAACAGTACGCATATGGCAATTGGAGGAAGCCGATGCCAACAATCAGCTGCATATTCCAAGAGGCAAAGGTGGTCGCAAGAGAGATGTTCCGGTGGATACCCACGAGCAGAGTTTGGTCTTGAAAGAAATTTTGCGTTATGCCAAATCAAAGGGCAAAAAGTCCAGCGATTATCTGTTCTGCGACAATCACAAGCATAGTGTGAAGAAAGAGAAGGACTCCATAACCAATTGGATGAGCAATCATATTGACGAAATTCTGTATCCCGACAGAAAATTGATGGTTGAAAAAGGAAAGAAAGCGCGTTCGGACGCAGGTTACGGTTGGCATTCGTTACGCCACACCTATGCGCAAAGAACGGAAAAGAGACTGATCGCCTGCGGTATGAGTCTGGCGCAGGCAAGAAAAGAAGTCTCAGAACGACTTGGTCACGGTCGACCGCAAGTATTAAAGACCTATGAAGATTGACCCTTCGCAGATGCTCGTCTGCGTCGTATGAATCAAATAGCTCACACGAAAGGAGGACGCTTCTTATGAAAAAAGAAGTTAAGATCGATTTAATGTCCGAACTTCCCGAGCATGAGATTGAAGCACTTGCTAAGTGCTTCTTGCCCGATATTCTCGACTATTTCAATAGCGAAGAGGGCCAAAAAGAGTTTGAAGAATGGAAGAATAACCGAATCAATAAGGGTTCGGACAAATAAGTAAAAGCGGCGGCACAAAAATTTCGTGCCGCCGTAATTGCGCAGTATGCAGAATTAAGTATCACCTAAATAAACAACAAATCCGAACGCATCACCTATCACGGTAATAGAGTTCGGATTTATCGCTTTTGGCAGGGGCACAAGGACTTGAACCCTGAGCCTACGGTTTT
>JAZNHM010000248.1:0-8404 GCA_045576955.1 Acutalibacteraceae bacterium
CCCCTGTCGGCACTATGCCCATTATAATAATCATATTTAAAACATTATACACTATTTTTCCCCCGTTTGCAATATTTTTTTATATATTAGTTATATATACTATATATAGAGGAAAAAACACGGATTATCGGTCTGCAGTAACATTATATGCTTGCGAAAATATTTTGGAATTAAAAATAAAACATTCCGTTCTGCGTTCTTCACTTTGCACTCTGAACTCAAAAATTATACTTCATCATAATTAACAAACTTGAAGATATTTGTTAACAGTTTTAAAAAATTCGGGTGATAGAATGGAATTGAAAAATTTGTATGTGTGTGGTAAAATATAATTCGGAATTCAAAAACGGAGGTGAGATTGTGTCCGAAACAAAAACCGCAAAACAGCCGCATTTCAAGCAGGTCACGGTTATGCTGCTTATGACGGCATTCCAGCTTATCTGCGCCGCCTGCGTTTTCGTCAGGCAGGACGAGCTGAGCATTAACCTTGTTTACATCTTCTTCGGCTATATTGCCGCCGAGTGGATTTATATGCTCATCGGCACACTTGTTACTCATAACGACTACTTCGAGCTTGAAGCGATTGCATTCTTCCTTTCGGGGATCGGACTCACCGTCTGTGCAAGCTTCAACGAATCCTATGCGCTCAAACAGCTCATCGCCATCGGACTCGGTCTTGCTGTCTATCTCATTATGCTTCTTCTGATAAAAGATGTCCGTTTTGCGTGTGCACTCCGATACCCCGCCGCAATCGGCGCAGTCGGAATCCTCGCGCTCAACCTCGTGCTTGCAAGCAACATCAACGGCACTCTTAACTGGATTGACCTCGGTTTCTTCTCAATTCAGCCGTCGGAGCTTGTTAAAATTCTGTTTATCCTCGTCGGTGCGGTTTCGCTCGACAAGCTTCTGTCGATGACCAGCCTTACAAAATACGTTATTTTTTCGCTCGGATGCGTCGGTGCTCTTTTCCTTATGAAAGACTTCGGCACCGCACTCATCTTCTTTTTCACCTTTATACTTATCGCATTCATGCGCTCGGGCAACATAAGAACAATCGTGCTCATCTGCGCAGTTGCGCTGATGGGTGCGGTGATGATAATTTACTTCAAGCCCTACGTTGCCAACCGTTTTGCGGCCTATCGCCACGTTTGGGACTACATGGATACCTCGGGATATCAGCAGACAAGAGTGCTGATTTATTCGGCAAGCGGCGGACTGATGGGTCTGGGCATCGGCGAAGGCTATCTGCGCGATGTTTACGCCGCATCAACCGACCTCGTTTTCGGTCTTATCTGTGAGGAAATGGGTCTTATCGTTGCGCTTGCGGTGCTTCTCAGCTTTGCGGGAATTGCATTCTTCGCAGTCCGAAGCGCAAAATCATCGGCATCAACTTTCTATGCAATTGCGGCAGTATCGGCAGCGGGAATGTTGCTTTTCCAGCTTGCCCTCAACGTTTTCGGCATAACGGATTTGCTCCCGCTGACGGGCGTTACTCTCCCCTTCGTCAGCCGAGGCGGCTCAAGTATGCTTTGTTCATGGGGACTTCTCGCATATATCAGGGCGGCGGGCGCACCCTTTGAAGCGCCGAAACCCGATATAAGCGTTAAGAAGAAGCCGCCTGTAAAAGCTCCGAAAGGAGGCGCGGCATGAGAATAACATCAAGACGTGCGGCGGTTGTTTATGCACTCATTCTTGCTTTCATCGCAGGTGTCGGATTCTTTGTTGCAAGTCTTGTGATGAACGGCTCGGAATGGGCATCAAACAAAGCAAACCGCCACATCTATTCGGGCGGCACAATCGTTAATGCAGGCACAATTTATGACCGCAACGGCGTTATGCTTGCAAAAAGCTCGGATAACGAAAGAGTTTTTGCAAACGATTCAACCCTGCGCAAATCCGTGCTTCACGTCGTGGGCGACACCGCGGGCAGAATCTCGACGGGTACCCACTATCATTATCGCGACGTGCTTTCGGGTTACAGCAAAATTGAGGGTATCTACAATCTCAAACAGACGGGTATCGGCACGGATATAAAGCTCAACATCGACAGCGAAGCAAACAAAATCGCTTACAAGGCGCTCGGCGACTGCGACGGTGCTGTTGCCGTTTATAACTACAAAACGGGCGAGCTTCTTTGCAGTGTTTCTAAACCTGCATACGATATAAACAACAGACCCGACGACCTGCTGACAAATCCGAAATATGACGGAGTTCTGTTAGACAAAGTCATTTCGGGCATCTATACTCCCGGCTCGATTATGAAAATCGTGACCGCTGCCTGCGCAATCGAAAACATCCCAGACATATATTCCCGCACCTTTGAATGCGACGGCGAATACGAAACGGGCGACGGCTCGGTTATCTGCAACGGAGTGCACGGAAAGGTTGATTTCCAAAAGGCGATGAACGAATCGTGCAACTGTGCCTTTGCGGAAATTTCAATTGAACTCGGTGCCGCAAAGCTCAAAGCAGCGGCGGAATCAATGGGATTCAACACTCAGCTTTATGCAAAGGAAATCCGCCTTACAAAGAGCAGATTTGCACCCTCAACAGAGAGCAAGGCAGAGCTTGGATGGGCGGGCATCGGTCAGTCCACAACCTATGTAAATCCCTCGCATTTTCTTGCGATTATGGGTGCGATTGCAAACGGCGGCACGGGTTACGCTCCCGACAGAATCAGAGCACTCGGCTCCGTCAGCAACATCGTGGGCAGAATATCCGAAAGCATTATCACAATCAAACCGGAAACAGCGGCAAAGCTCCACGAACTTCTGCGATCCAACGTTACCGATAAATACGGCGATTGGAAATTCAAGGGACTTGAAATGTGCGGCAAAACGGGCACGGCACAGATTGACGGCGAGAAGAGCCATTCGTGGTTTGCGGGATATTCGCAGAGAGATGACCTTCCGCTTGCGGTAATCTGCGTTGCGGAGCACGGCGGCTACGGCTCAGGCATTGCCTCAACGGTTTCCAATAAAGTTATGCAGTATTTTGCAGAAAATCTGAATTGATAATATTTTGCATAAAAAAACGGTTTGCACCATCAATGTGCAAACCGTTTTCGTTTATTCATAGAAGTAATTTGCCCAGCAAAGATTTCCGCTCGGCTTCGGGTCGGCGGCAACGCCGATTCCCGTTTCGGTAAATTTGGGATTCATAATGTTTTCGTAGTGGGTTTCCGAATTCTTCCATGCCTCGCAAACTGCATCGGCAGTTTTGAATCCCCATCCGATATTTTCACCCGCAAGACCCGAACTGAAGCCGTTTTCACGCATCAGGCTGAAGCAGGACTGGAAGTTGGGTCTTGTGTGGTTATGGTTGCCCGACCATGCAATTTCCTCTGCTCTGACGTTGGCAATAATCGTCAGGTCCTCGTTGAGTTTAAGCGGCTTGAGACCGCCTGCTGCTCTGTAACCGTTGATTATTTTAAGCACCTCGTTGATTTCCTCGCGGTAGGTTTTTCTGTTTTCCTTTGCGGCAGGCAAGAGGTCATTATATGACGCGGAATAAAGCGTGCGGTCATAATATTCGGTAAGAATTTCTTCCTTTGCAACTGCTTCGGAGCCGTCGGGAAGTTCAACGTAATAAACAACAGACACTCTTCTGACGGAAACACCGTATTTAAGACTTACGCTGTAAGTTTTTTCATCGGTACGGTAATCACCGTAAAGCTCCATTATGTCGGTTTTCGGCTCAGCCTTTGTCGTTTTGGGAGCAGGTTTTTTTGTTGTTGTCGGTTTTTTTGTGGTTGTAACTTTTTTAACGGTTGTCAGAATCTTTTTTGCCGTTGTTGCAACTGTTGTCGGCTCTTCTGTGGTGGTGGGAGCCTGAGTAGTTGTTTCCTCCTCGGTGGTTGAGGTAATTTCGGTTTCAGTTTCCGACACGGTTGCCGTTACCGCATTTGCGGGAGTTGCGGGCGCATCCGACTCCGTAGCCTTGTTATCGGGCGCTTTGCTGCAGGCAAAAAGACCCGTTGCCAGAATAACGGCAAGCGATGCCGCAATAATTTTTCTTCTCAATGTTATCAACCCATTCTTTATTTTATACTGTCAAACACAACAACCGCAGTGAACATATCTCCCTTGACGGAAATATCAAGCACGCCTCCCTGAAGCTCTGCAAGGCTTCTTGCGATTGAAAGACCGAGACCGTTGCCGTCGGTGTGCCTTGAGCTGTCGCCCCTCACGAAGCGCTCTATAAGCTCGTCGCCCTCGATGTTAAGGGCGGATTTTGAAATATTTGCAATGCGCACGGCAGCCTTGCCGTTGTTTTCTTCAAGAGAAATTTCAACGTCTGTGCCGACTGCGGCATACTTACACGCATTGTTAAGCAGATTCGAAAGAATTCTCCATATCCATTCGCCGTCGCCCATTATATAAACTTCCTCTTCGGGCATACAGACTCTCGGCATAAGCTCACTCTGCTCAAGCCTGAGGGCAAACTCTTCGATGGTCTGCTCGATGATTATATTAAGGCTTGTTTTTTCACGCTTGACTTCAATATTTCCCGAAGTTATCTGCGAAACCTCAATAAGGTTCTTCGCAAGCATATCAAGCTTATCAGTATGCTTTGCAACGATTTCAAGATATTCTCTGCGCTCATCCTCACTGAGATTATCACGCTGAAGAAAATCAACGTAGCTCTTGATTGAGGTAAGCGGAGTTTTTATGTCGTGCGAAACATTGGTGATAAGCTCATTACGCAGTCTTTCGCTCTTAAGCTCCTGCTCCATAGCCTTATTGATTTCTTTTCTTATCTGGTCAAGATTTTTGGCGTGGGATTTGAAAGCGGCAATGCTCAGCTTATCGGCAACACTCTTATCCAGAACACCGCCCGCAAGCCTTTCGCCCTCTTCCCTGATATAGTTGAGGTTAATGGCAACCATAACAAAAATCGGAATAATCAGAAGCCTTGTCATACCCCATACAACAAGGAATATGGTGAAAGCATTTGCGCCTTCGCGGTCATAGATACCCGCCCTGACCATAATTGCCAGAATCGCGGCTTCAAAAATAATGTAAGCGGAAATGCCGAGAATAATTTTTCCGAAGAACGACATTTCACCGAATGCCTTTCTGACCTTTCGGGGAGTTTTTCTTTTGAATTTGCGGTAAATCATATAAACAAGCGTGTTTTTATGGAATTTACCCATTTTGAATCTGACGGAAACTGTTGTCAGATAAGACATAAGAAGCATTACGAATGTAACGAAAGTGATAACAACAACGAGGTTGTTGAGAACCATATCAACATCCGCCGCCGCGGTAAGACCGATAACCGTCATCGCAACCGCAAAGAACAGTATAACCGCTACCGTGCAAATGTCAAGCGGGATTTTATCGATGAATCCCGGAATGATTTCACCGGTTTCGGGGTCTGTTACACCTGCATTAATCGTTATAATGCAAAGAAGAATAATCATAACGAGAAGCGCAATGAACAGAACAACAAAAGCAAAATATTTGAGCGTGTCGGCAATATCTATCCAGTCAAAGGCGCTCATATAGCGGTCATTCACGCTGTCTTCGTTTATGATAACGGCATATTTCAGCTTCAGCGGAACCATATTTCCGTTATCATCGATGCTGAAGAAATCCGAATCGCCGATATATTTCGTCTGGTCTTTTGCCAGATCATATGTATATCCGCCGTTCTGCCCCTCAAACTGAAGCTCACCGTCCATATTGTAAACAGCAAATATAAAGTTTGACTCGGCAGATGAAAAATAGTCGCTGTAATAATTGAGCCTGTATTCGTCTCTGTGAGGCTTATCAACCAACGTACATTTATAAAAATCCTTTGCCTTTTCGCAGTCGTCAAGCGAATAAATCTGAACCGCTACGGATTTTGCGGTTTCGCCGTTGTTATCTTTATCGTAAAAATCATATTCAAAAAGATATGTTATGCCGAGAAAACAGCCAACAATAACAATCGTCAGTCCGATTATAAAAATCGAAAGTGCAGAGCTGTCGGCAGAAGAACGGGGTTTCTTTGTCGTCATAAAACCAACTCCTTAAATCGCTTCGGGAACCTTTATGCTCACCATTTTATAGCCGTGACCCCACGAAACCTTGATATACTCGGGGTTTGCCGGGTCGATTTCGATTTTTTCGCGAAGATGGCGGATATGAACAGTGACTGTGTTTTCCGCGCCGAGAGGGTCATCGCCCCACACCTTGCGGTAAAGCTCTTTGGGCGAATATACCTTATCGGGATTCTGCATAAAGAATCTCAGAAGCATCATTTCCGTCGGAGTGAGGCTGATGGGCTCACCGTCACGGGTGAGGGTTTTTGTGTTGTCGTCAAGCTCAAGGCTTCCGTTGCGGAGAATTCCGGATTCATCCTTCTTCGGCGCAGAGCTGTCTGACCCGCCGAAACGGGTATAACGGCGAATCTGCGACTTGACTCTCGCAATTACTTCAACGGGATTGAACGGCTTTGTTATGTAGTCATCCGCGCCCTCGTTGAGTCCGTGAATCTTGTCGGTGTCACGGCTTTTTGCCGAAAGAAGAATAACGGGAATGTTGTTGTTTTCTTCTCTGAGCTTTGCAAGCGCTGTAATGCCGTCCATAACGGGCATCATAATATCCATCAGCAGAAGATGGATTTCATCTTTTTCGATAATTTCAAGTGCCTGCGCTCCGTTTTCGGCTTCGATTATGTTGTAATCCTCGCCTGCAAGATAAATCCTGAGTGCGGAACGGATATCAGCTTCGTCATCGCATATAAGAATATTATACATAGCCTTTCTCCTCTCTTTTTACCATTTTTTATATGGGCATTTCTGCCTTATGAATGCCGCCCTGAACTCAGGATAGCATCCGCATTTAAGACAGACTCCGCCTGAAAGAAAGTCACATTCTCCGCAGACATCAAGACGTCTGCGGTATTCCCCTCCCGTACATTTATCCTTTTCAGGCAGTCTGTCAATATGCTCTTTTATGCTTTTGAGGGTATCCTCTCTGCCGCTTTCAAAAAGAAAACAGCGTTTGCAAATATGTTCCATACTTTTTATTTTTAAATGCAAAGTTCAGAATTCAAAATGCAAAATTTCGGGCGGGTTTCACCCGCACCCATTAAAATACGCGTCGCAGACCCTTAATTTTGCACTTTACACTTTGCATTCTGCACTCATTTAAGGATTACGAACTTAACAACGCTGCAAGGAGGCAGGGTTGCGGTAAAACCGTCGGCTGTGACGGTGAAATCCGTGAATTCCGCTGTCTTTACAGCATTCTTTTCTTCAAATGAGTTATAACCCCACGGACTTCCGCCGAGGATTTCGGCTTTGATTTCCTTAACCTTGGAATCCGCAATCTGGCACTTGATTTCTGCCGACTCATCCGCCGAGGTGTTAACGATTGTAGTATATATAACGCCGTTTTCATCCACCGATGCGCTCTCGATGAGCTGCGGGAATTTTCCGCTTTCGGCTTCGAGTTCGGGAGTTGTTATGTATGAACCGAGCAGGGTGTTTTCCTGATGGTCTTTGTACATCTTGAACACGTAATAGGTCGGAGTAAGAAGCATTTCTTCACCATCGGTGAGCGCAACGGACTGAAGCACGTTGACGGTCTGGGCAATATTCGCCATCTTCACTCTGTCAGAATGCTTATTGAAAATATTGAGAGTCAGCGCGGCAACCATTGCATCGCGCATTGTGTTCTGCTGATAGAGGAATCCGGGATTTGTGCCGGGTTCAACATCATACCATGTGCCCCACTCGTCAACGATGAGTCCGACTCTCTTGTCGGGGTCGTGCTGATTCATAATATCGCCGTGACGGCGCACAAGCTCTTCCATTTTGTAGGCTTTTCCGATGGTAATATCGTATTCGTCCTTGGTGAATTCAAGGGAGCTTCCCTTGTGACCCCAGTTGTGCGGAATTGTGTAATAATGGAGCGAAATGCCGTTCATTCTGCTGCAGGCTTTCTGCAGAAGAACCTCTGTCCAGTGGTAATCAAACTCATTTGCACCGCAGGCGATGCGGTAAATATGCTTGTTGCTGTCGTAGTCACGCACGAAGGTTTCGTAGCGTCTGAATTCGTTGGCATATGCCTCGGGGAGCATATGGCCGCCGCAGCCCCAGCTTTCATTGCCGACGCCGAAATACCTGACATCCCAGGGCTTTTCTCTGCCGTTTGCCTTGCGCAGATCCGCCATGGGCGAAGTGCCGTCGAGGGTCATATATTCAACCCATTCGCTCATTTCCTGAACTGTACCCGAGCCGACGTTGCCGTTGATATATGTATCGCAACCGAGCTGACGGCAAAGCTCAAAATATTCGTGAGTGCCGAAGCTGTTATCCTCAACAACACCGCCCCAATGAGTGTTAATCATCTTTTTTCTTGTTTCTTTCGGACCGATACCGTCCTTCCAATGGTATTCATCGGCAAAGCAT
>JAZNHM010000249.1:0-22459 GCA_045576955.1 Acutalibacteraceae bacterium
AAAAATAAAAACGAAGCTCTTGAGGAGGCTAACAAAGCTCTGAATGAACGTGATGCAGCAGCTTCGCTGAAGCTTGAAGAAGCTCAGGTCACAATCTCGAACTACGAGAATAAGATTTGCCTTTATGAACAGAAGATTGCCTCAATCGAAGAAAAGTTTGCGGAGATTGAAAGAAACTATCAGAAATACGGCGAAGTAATTGATAATGCGAAAAGCTCAGCAGCTGATATAACCGTCAGAGCAAAGAACGCCGTTGAAAGTGCAAAAGATGAGATTTCATCGGCAAATGAGCGAATTAAAACTGCGTGTATCAATTTTGAAAGTTCTGTTGCATCAATGAAATCTTGTGCTGAAAATCTTATGGAAACACTCTCCGCCATATCCGAAAATATTAACTCCGAGGAAGAATAATATGGCGGAATACAGCATAAATATAAACGAGATTAAATCTTATTCGTCGGTTTTAAATGCGGGTGACAGAGTTAATCTCAGCGGAATTGTTTATACCTCCAGAGATGCGGCGCACAAAAGAATTTTTCAGTATCTTGATGAGGGCAAGGAATTGCCGTTTGAGCTTGACGGTGCTTGCATATATTTTGCAGGTCCGACTCCGACTCCTGAAGGGATGGTAATCGGAAGCTGTGGACCTACAACCTCAGGCAGAATGGACGTTTATTCACCTAGACTTCTTGACCTCGGTCTTGCGGCGATGATAGGTAAGGGTGAAAGAAATCAAGAGGTTTGCGAAGCGATAGTGCGAAACGGTGCGGTTTATTTCTGTGCAATTGGCGGCGCAGGTGCACTTTACGCAAAGCAGATAATATCTTGTGAAGAAATTGCATTCAAGGACTTGGGCTGTGAGAGTGTCAAGAGGCTTGAACTTGCGAGTTTCCCCGTAATAGTGGGAATTGATTCGCACGGCGGTAATTTGTTTAAATAATAAGAAATAAAAAACGCTTTCTCTTTGAGAAGGCGTTTATTTTTTGGTGATTTTATGTTGTTTATTATTTTTACAGTTGTAATAACTCTTTCGGTAGCGTTTGTTAATGGTTTGACAGATGCCCCAAATGCAATTGCATCAAGCGTATCAACGGGGTGTATGACGCTGAAAAACGCTGTTATTGTTGCTGCAACCGCTGATTTTATCGGAGCGATGACAATCGGAGCATTCAGTAACAAGGTTTTTGATACAGTAATGAATATAGCGGAATTCGGCGCTGATAAGAAATTTGCACTTGTTGGTTTGTGTGCGTCGATGAGCTCTGTTGTTTTATGGGCGGTTACAGCATGGCTGTTTGGAATACCGACAAGTGAAAGCCATGCCATGATAGCGGGTTTAATCGGTGCATCTGTTGCGGTTAACGGCGGATTTTCAGGGATTGATAAATCGGAACTGAGCAAGGTCATAAAAGGCTTATTTGTTTCGGTTGTATTCGGTTTTGTTATGGGTTTTGCAGTGTCAAAATTCACAACGTGTGCTTTTAGTAACGATAACATAAAAAATACAAATACTATATTCAAATATTCACAGATTGGCTCAAGTATACTTATGGCATTTATGCACGGAGCACAAGATGCACAGAAATTTGCCGGAATTTTGTCTTTGGTTTTGTCTGTTTCGGGTTTGAAAAGCAGATTGGATAACAATCCGTTAATACCGCTCGCCGTTTCGTCAGTCGCAATTGCTGCCGGAACTGCGATGGGAGGTGAGCGGATTATAAAAACAGTTGGCACAGATATGGTGAAACTTCGTATCGATCAGGGATTCTCATCAGATTTATCAGGTGCATTATGTCTTTTTGTTTCAACAATTCTCGGTTTTCCTGTCAGCACCACCCACACAAAAACATCTTCGGTTATCGGCGTAGGTTTTGCGGATAACATTAGGTCGGTCAATCTTAAAATAGTTGGAGAAATGATAGCGGCGTGGCTTTTCACTTTTCCGGGTTGCGGACTTTTTGGGTGGGCGATAAGCTGTTTGTTAATAAAACTCTTATAAATAAAAATCAGTCTAAAGACATTAAATCTGCAGACTGATTTGAATTTTAAAATATATTTGATTTTAGCTTGCTTAAATTTTGAAAAGCAGTTTTGTAAATGATGTATAATATAGCCGAAATCAGAATTCCGTAAACATATCCGAAAAAGAGGGTTGATACTAATGACAAAACAAAGAAAACAACTGATGTTACGGAGCTGAAAGCGATTTTGATTTTTTTCCATTCAACGCTTTCCCATGCGCCGACTATCATAACAACCGCAAGCGAATGAATGGGAATTCTGCCGAATAAACCGAGTGAAGATGAAACACTGTTTAAAGAAAAGTTTCCGATTTCGCTTATCGCTGTGGGCATATCTGACGGATTAAGAAAACAGTTGAGAATAAGTGTGACAACTATCGCAATAAACGGGGCTTTGACGGTTGTGCAGAATTTTTTGAATTTTCTGGGAAAGGTTAACATAATGACCATAACAATCGTTCCGTAGAGAACACCACGCCAGTTCGGATGAAATCCGAGCGAAAGATATGACGCTATCATTTCTCTGACGTTATTACCGCTTGCACCGATTCCGAAATAATAAGTTGTCAGCAAAACAGTGACAGTCAGAGCCGTTGCGAGTGAGAAGCCGGCTGTAACAGCGTTGTTGCGTATTTTGAATCGTTCCGGTAAAAAAATATAAATTGCAGAAATAAGAGTAACTGTCAGTAACGAAACAAGTGCAGCAGTGTTACCGAAAGCGCTTGAAAAGAACATAACGAGGAGAAATGCAACAAAAACCGGCATAATCTTTTTGATGTCAGTTTTGGTAAAATAAACAGAAAGAATCAATAAGGTTATTATGAAACTGTAAGGATTTAATCCTATGAACATTGTACAGGAAAGAGCATAGGGTATGGCAGCAGTCAGTATTGCAATCACGTTTAATATGTTATGTTTTATTGATTTTTTATTTTTTGTAATCAAATTAAATATCTCCGTCTGAAAAAATTCTTATATTAGTTTACATTAATTTTCTTTTCTATACAAGTCTTTTGTAAATTTTTTTCTTAAAGTATAGTAAAAAACATAATATTATGATAAAATACTATGGATTAAAATTTAACGGAGATATAAATGAATAAAAACAGAGCAAAAAAAACAGCAACCTGGATTATTGTTCCTCTTATGGTTGCAATTTTCATTCTTGATATTGTAACCGTGGTCATCGGCAACAACTATTGCAGAAAATATACTTTTACCGAGGAGAGTTTTGATTATTCATACGGTGATGACAGAATTCATTTTCTCAATACTGCAAATTCCGATTCGATTCTGCTTGAAAGCAACGGAATGTTTGCGTTGATTGATGCCGGTGAAGGCGATAATAACCCCAGAAGAAAAACCGAATATAAAGGATATGAATCCGAGGTAGTTGAATATATTAAAAAGGTTTGTAAAACCGAAAAAGGAATTTATCTTGATTTTATTCTCGGTACACATTGCCATTATGACCATATAGGTTCGTTTGAATCATTGATCACAGACCCCGATATTTCAATCGGCAAGGCATATTTCAAAGTGTTCAACCCGAAAATTGCAAAAGAGTATGAGGTTGAAAGATGGGAAATCGGCGAAACCTATAATGCGATTATTGATGCGCTTAATCAAAGGTCGGTTCCCGTAATCAGCGATTTATCCGAAGAACCGTTTGCTTTTGGCGATTTTACACTGCGATTTTATAATACTGTAACTCCTGAATCTCTTGAAGGTAAAGGCGAAAACGCTTCAAGCATAGGTGTAAAAGTAACGAAGGGCGGTAAAACCGCTTTTCTTGCGGCTGATATAACCAAATCAACAGGTCTTGAGGAACTTCTTGCAGAAGAAATAGGGGATATTGATATTCTTAAAATCGGTCATCACGGTTATTTTGGCTCATCATCGGTTTATTTTCTTGAAAATCTATGTCCTGAGGTTGCGATTGTTACCAATCAGCTCGGTAAGGTTTATCCCAACGTTAAATGGAATCTTACCATGAAAGCAAAAGTTCCGTTCTATGCAACATATGAAAACAACGGAATTATTGCAGCATTTACCGATGACGGTGAAATCGGATTTACAAATAATATACATTAAATATTAATGTTTTATTAAAGTGTCGGTCATTAAATTGACAAATCGGGTTTAAATTGATAATATATCTAAGGTTAAAATAAGCGAATAATAATATTTTTTTGAACAGGTAATTAATATGAATCTTACTTGCTATGATTATCTTAAGGTTTCTGCCAAGAGAAATGGTGATTTTGATGCTGTTCTTGCATTCGGAAGCAGAACCAAACTCTCTAAGTTAATAAAAGATATTGATTCACTTGCGGCATATATTAATTCACTCGGCATAAAGCAGGGGGATGTTGTTACCATTTTTTTGCCTAATGTTGTTCACGCATTTACAACGTTTTATGCGCTCAACAAAATCGGTGTAATCGCTAATATTGTCCATCCGTTAACTTCTCCGGAAGGATTGAAGGAAATAATGGATAATACGGAAGCAAAGGCTATCTTTATTCTTGATATCCTTGCGGCAAAGTACGCAGATGTGCTCAATTCATCAAATGTTCCTTGCATTATTTGTTCTAATTCAGATTATATTATTGCTCCCGTAGCAGTTGCGTTCAAGGTGTTTGAAAAGGTGAAGGGCAAGGGTATTGATGCTATAAAGAACAGCGTTAAATATTCAAAAGCGTTATTAAAGGGTTCAACGTTTAAGGCTGTTGAATGCCACGACGGTTTAAAAACTGCTGTTTATCTTCACGGCGGCGGCACAACAGGTAAAAGCAAAACAATTATGCTTTCCAGCAACAATCTTAACAATCTTGCTGAGAAACTTAATACGCTTGATGTTCCGCATAAACCCGGCGATGAATACTCGCTTATGGTTCTTCCTATTTTCCACGCATTCGGTCTCGGGATTGCAATGCACTTCCCGCTTACCCACGGCTTCACTTCGATTCCTGTTCCTCAGTTTAATGCCGAAGATGCGAACAAACTGATGAAAAAACATAAGGTGACATTTCTTCTTGGTGTTCCCAATATGTATAAAAAGATGATGGAATGCGATAACTTTGAAGGTCCTCATCTTAAAAATCTTCGCCTTGTTTTCTGTGGCGGTGATTTCCTTGCAGAACGCCTTGTTAAGGAATTCAATAAAAAAGTTGCCAAGTACGGCGGCAAGGGAAAGCTTTTCAGAGGCTATGGACTTACGGAGGTTTCTTCGGTATGTACTGTTAATACCTATGAAAACAGTCGTGAGGATTCAATCGGCAAGGCTCTAGGCGACATTACCGTTGAGATTTGGGATGAGATGCAGAAGCGTGTCCCTGCAGGTCAGACGGGTGAAATCGTTGTTAAGGGCGACACCGTTATGCAAGGCTATTTCAACGGAAAAGATACCGTTAAGAATGACGGAATTTATGTTGACAAAGACGGCAACAGATGGGTGCTTACCGGTGACCTTGGTTATATGGATTCCGACGGATTCGTTTTCTTTACAGGAAGAAAGAAGCGAATGATTATTATATCCGGCTATAATGTTTATCCTGCCGATATTGAAAACGTTGTTCTTCAGCTTCCGTTTATCAGCGAAGCTTGTGCAGTTCAGGGCTATCAAAAGAATAAGCCTTGCGTCAAGCTTTGTGTAACCCTTAACCAGTCAATGGACAAGGAGCAGGCGATTGATAAGATTCAGCTTTACTGCAAAAAGAATCTTGCTAAGTTCTCTTGCCCGAGAAAGATAGAAATTTTTGAAAGCTTCCCCAGAACAAAGATGGCAAAGGTTGATTTTATGAAGCTTTCGGATAAATACAATCCTAATGAAAAATAAGTGAGGAAACTAAAAATGAGCAAACAGATAAGACCTGTTCAGCAGGGTGATACAGTTGCGGTTATGAAAACAACTCTCGGTGAAATCAAAATTCTTCTTTTCCCCGATGCCGCTCCCAAAGCAGTTGAGAATTTCACAACACACGCAAAGAACGGTTATTATAACGGCATTATTTTTCACAGAGTAATTCCTGATTTTATGATTCAGGGCGGCGATCCTACGGGCACCGGCAGAGGCGGTGAAAGCATTTGGGGCAGAAGCTTTGAGGATGAGTTCAGCGTTGATTATCACAATATCCGCGGAGCTCTTTCGATGGCTAATGCAGGCCCTTCAACAAACGGAAGCCAGTTCTTTATTGTTCAGGCAAAGGAAGTTGACAGCGGGCTCCTTTCTCAGATGGAGCAGCTTTCTGACAGAGGCTTCCCCACAGAGTGCGTTGAGGATTACAGAGCGCTCGGCGGTACACCCTGGCTTGATTTCAAGCATACTGTTTTCGGTCAGGTTGTCGAAGGTATGGAAACAGTTGATGCAATTGCAACTGTTAAAACAAGCTATGGTGACAAACCCGTTGAAGATGTTGTTATTCTTGGAATTAATATTCTTACAGTTTAATAAATATAAAGAGGCAGTGTCTGCAAAGGCACTGTCTTTTTGAATTTAAGTAACAAAGTTCATAAATTGTTAACAAAATTAAATTCATATTTTTGGCTTTGAATTTGTTTCTATAATGGATACTGTCGAAAAAAGGAGGCGTTCTTGGCTTTGGCAAAAAAACAAGGTGTTAACGAAGAAGAAATAAAAGAGCTTGTAGAAAAATACAGCTCTATGATTTTCAGAATCTCTTACTGTATTCTTTGTAATTTTGCTGATGCGGAGGATGCAGTTCAGGAAACCTTTTTGAGATATATTACTAAAGCTCCGGAATTCAATGATGAGGAACACAGGAGAGCATGGTTGATAAAGGTTTCGGCCAATATCAGCAAGAATATGCTTATGTTCAGACTCAGGAGAGAAACCGTCAATATTGATGATATTGAGAATATAGGTATAGACCGGAATGATTATGAATTGTTTGAACTTATAATGACTCTTCCGGCAAAGCATAAGATTGTTCTTACTTTGTATTATGTAGAAGGCTACAGATGCAAAGAGATTGCAGAAATTATCGGCATAAGCGAAGATGCTGTCAGAAAACGGCTTCAAAAAGGAAGAGAACTTCTGAAAAATGAGATAGAAAAGGAGGAGTTGTTATGATTGATAACAGCATAAAGGAATATATAAGAATAATCGGTTCAATATCACTTTCTCCAAAAGATAAAGGTCGTATTGTTGAATCTCTTATTGAAAAAAGTTTGGACAAGAAAGAAATTTCGGGTAAATATGTTGTTGCTGCCTCTGCTGTAGCTTTTCTTGCTGTCAGCACATATCTGATTGCACGCGGCTCAAGACAAGATATAAATATTATGTGAGGTTACTATGAACAAGATAATTAAAAATCCTTTTTTAAAGTATGAAAACAAAGAGCTTCCTTTAGGATTCGAAATTCCCGATGTATCTATGTTCGGGATGCTTAAAATTACAGCGGAAAATCAGCCCGATTCACTTGCTTACGAATATTTCGGAACTCAGTGCACTTATAGAGCACTGGTAAAAAAGATTGAAGAAATATCGGGCGCATATCACAGTATCGGCGTGCGTAAGGGTGATATCGTTACGATTATAATGCCCAATACTCCCGAGGCGGTTATAAGTATTTATGCACTTAACCGAATTGGTGCTGTTGCAAATATTCTTCATCCGCTTTCCGCACAGGAAGAAATTAAGAATCATATTAACAGAGTAAAGAGTAAAGTGCTTCTGAGTGTTAATATCTGCAATGAGAAAATAGCAAATATTATTGATGAAACTTCACTCAAAACAGTAATAGTTGCTTCACCCGGTGATTCAATGCCTGCCGTTATGAAATCTCTTTACGCTATCAAGTGCATAAAGAATTTTAAATATGATAAAAAGGATAGCAGATATATTTCCTGGAAAGAATTTTCTGCTAAATCCAAAAACGTAACTGAATATAAGCCCACAGGTGAAAATAATAAAGAGGTTGCCGTTATACTTCACAGCGGCGGAACAACCGGTACTCCGAAAGACATCATGCTTTCAAACAGTAACTTTAATGCCTTCGGTATTCAAGCTGTTCTTACCCTGAGAGATGTAAAATCGGGCGATAAAATACTTGCTATTCTGCCTATATTCCACGGATTCGGACTTGGTGTTTGTGTTCATGTTTCGTTCTGCTTTGGTGCTTGCTCGGTACTTATTCCGCAGTTTGACTCCAAAAAATTTGCCGCCACTCTGAAAAAATACAAGCCTACCATGATTTTTGGCGTTCCAACGCTTTACGATGCTTTGCTTAAAGCAAGGGGTGCAGATAAAATTGATTATTCATTCCTTAAATATGCCGTAAGCGGCGGCGATACACTTCCCGAGAAACTTGAGAAGAGCGTGAATGAATTTTTTGCAGCTCATAATTCAAATGTGAAGATCTGTGAAGGTTACGGAATGACTGAAGGTCTTGCTGCACTCAGCCTTTCAGTTGGCGAAAATTATAAATCGAGAACCATCGGTAAGCCTCTTATCGGTACCGAGATGTGCATTGTTGAACCGGGTACAGTCAATGTTCTCCCTGCAGGTGAGGACGGAGAGCTTTGCGTAAGCGGACCTACTGTTATGATTGGTTATAGAAATAATTCCGAAGAAACCGAGAACACCCTCAGAATTCATGCCGACGGAAAAACATGGCTTCATACCGGTGATATGGCATCAATTGATGCCGACGGATTTGTTCATTATAAGCTCAGAATAAAGAGAATGATGATAACATCGGGCTTTAATGTTTATCCTACTCAGATTGAAAGCGTTGTTGAACAGCTTGATTTTGTTGAGAAATGTGTTGTGGTTTCTGTTCCTCATCCTTATAAAAAGGAAGTTGCAAAAGCATTCATTGTTCTTAAAAACGGAAAAGCAAAGACTGCCGAAACTGAAAATGAAATCCGTGAGTATTGCAAGAAAAAGCTTATGCACTACAGTGTACCTTATAAATATGAATTTGTTGACCTTCTTCCCAAAACAGCATATAACAAGATAGATTTTATGAAGCTCCAGAGAGACAGTGCAAAGGAGGCAGTTTGTTGATGGATAAAAAGCCAAGAACATGGGGATTCAGATTACTTGCTCCTCTGCTTCTGTCCATATTCAAGTTTTATTACAGTCCTAAGGTTTTTGGAAAGGGTAACATTCCTAAAAAAGGCGCAGTTGTGATATGCAGCAACCATAAGCACGTTCTTGATCAATGTCTTGCTGCACTCGCAACCCACAGACCTATAAATTATATGGCTAAGTCGGAATATTTCAAGGGAAAATTTGCATGGTTTTTCAAGCTTACCGGATGCATCTGTGTTAACCGTAACGGACATGATGAGGATGCAAAATCATCTGCAAACGCTGTTCTTTCAAACGGCGGTGCATTAGGTATATTTCCTGAAGGAACAAGAAATAAAACCGATAATCTTCTCGGTGAATTCAAATACGGAGCAGCATCTCTCGCCTGTAAGAACGAGGCGTATATGGTTCCCGTTGCTGTTACCGGAGAATATAAATTCAGAAGCAAAACTCTTTGCTCAAGAATTGGAGAGCCGTTTTCAACCAAAGGAATGACCGTTGAAGAGGCTAATAAACGCCTTCACTGTGAGATTGTAAAGCTTATAAAAGAAAACCTTGCCGAAGGCTACGGCACACCCGAAGAATTTGAAAGAGCAAAAAAATATATCATTTCAGAATAAATAAAACCGCAGACGATACAGATTTGTACCGCCTGCGGTTTTGTTTTACTGATTAATTGAATATGTTGAGGAGTATTCTTCCGATAAGTCCGCCGTATCTGTCGGCAAGTGCAAAAATGAAATCAAAGAATCCGAAATCAAGAATGAAATCGCTTGAATCATCCGATGCCTTGTCTGCATCAATGGTGAAACCTTCGGTGTAAACTACACCGCCTTCGCCGAAGATTTCAGCTCTTACATAGCCTTTGATAACGTCTTCGTAATCGTTGAGGTCGAATGCTGAATCGTCAGCTTTTGTTGTTGCAATAAGTTTACCGTCCGAAATCCAACGGATAATTAGCGCGTTTTCTGAATCGATTGTAATTGTGTCATCACTATCATTAACGATGATTGATTTTACTTCGGGTCTTGTTGCTGTTGCAACAAAGCCTTCGTCATCAAGAGCACTGTAAGTTATTCCAACGTTTCCGTCATCCGAAGAATTTGCGATTTCTTCTCTTTCTGCATCATATTTTGAAACGAGGTCTGCAAGCGTAAGATAAAGCTCTGTTTCGCCGTAATATTTTTTGATTCCGTCAGCAATCTGAGCCATCTCATCGCGGTTTGCAATGCAGGTGCTCTGAGGAAGAACTTGGCCTTTAAGAAGAGCGTTTTTTACGTTTTCAACTGTTTTTGATTCTGCAAGAACAATAAGGCTGCCTGTGTCGATTTTATCAAGCTGATGAGCATCGCTTGTAGCGATTGCGGTAACTGTTTTGCCGGATTCTGCAGCTTTTGCAAGCATAATATCCCAGAGCTTTCTGTCGTATCTGGTTCTGCCATCACCCTTGCTGTTAATGTCAATTCCGATGCAGGAATCATATTTGTCAATATAACCGTAAAATTTGTTGATGTAGTAGTTATATGACCAGTTATCCATATTGTAAGCATCGTCCTGATAAAGCTCATAACGTGCCTGAGTATATTCACCGGGGTGGTTGATTACGGAAACACCGCCTGCTTTGTCAACGCCTGTTATTGCGTTGCGGTATCCGCTGGGCATAATGTCGTTGAACTCGGCGAACCAGCTGTTGACGTGAGCATTTACTGAAACCGCATTGTTTTCAACGCCGAACGGAATTCTGAGTATTTCGTGACCGTCTTCAGTAACAAGATAATCATCTGTGCCGTTGTTTTTCATTTCATATTTAACACCGCTTGTAAAAGCTCCGCTCTGCTCAAGATAAACAAGATTTCCGTCTGATTTACCGAAAAGAGTCATAACTTTAGTAACAATTTTTGAGCCGATAGTACTGTCTGTCCAGCTCATATCGGAAACACCGTGGTCAGTAATTGAAACGATATCAAAGCCGGTCTGATAGTGGCGCTCAAGTGAATCTTTGAGAGTATCATCGCCGTCGCTGGCATTTGTGTGTGTGTGAAGTGCAGTTTTATACTGATTAACGGTTTCCCAGTTGATATCAGCGTAGGGGTTCGTGATTACGTAGCCATCAGCGGGAGATGCATCTGTCGGGGTTGCATTTGCTGCAAAAGCAAACGGAATGCCGGTAATAAGTAATGCGGATGCAAGAATAACAGCAAGTGTATTCCTTAGTTTCTTCATTTTTAATTCCTCCGATTCAGAAAAAAATTAATAATTAATAATAAATGCATTATAACAGAGTTTAAAGCTTTTGTAAATACTTAACAAAAAAATTGAAATAATTTCGTCATGGAGAAAAGAGTAACTGTTTGATATTTTTTGGATGTTATGTTATTATAATGGTACTATAAAATTTAAGGAGAAAACAAAATGTTTATTATCAGAAAAATTTGGTATGTTTTAACTTTGCCTCTTCTTGTGTTGACTTTGATTACAAGTCCTGTCGCAAGCAGTACGGAAACAGCAGAGCTTGTTTCAAAAAACACTTTTGTTTTTGAAAAAGCGCTTCTTATGGGGCAGGGAATAACCACAGACGGTGAATATTATTACACAAGCGGTTCGATTGCTGCGCTTGACCTGACGGCGCTTGCTAAATTCACTTTTGATGATATGGAGCTTGTTGACAGTCATGTCAATCCCTTGCCTGATGTATGCACAGACAGAGATGATGACCATATCGGCGGAATCAGTTATTATAACGGTAAGATTTATGCTTCTGTTGAGGATAGCGATGAATACCTTTCGCCTTGCATTGTTGTTTTTGACTGCGAAACTCTTGATTGTACGGGAGAAGTTTATGACCTTCCTGCCGAAATCTATGATGACGGCGTGCCCTGGTGCGCAGTTGACGGTGAAACAGGTTATTTTTATGCATCAAAATGGAACGATATCAACACTATTTATGCATATGATATCAACGATTCCATGAAGCTTGTGAAAGAAATTCCGCTTTCACAGACCGTTCACCGTATTCAGGGCGGTGAGTTTTATAACGGAAAACTCTATCTGTCCAATGATATTGAAGATAACGGCAACTTCAAGAATGTTCTAGGAGTTGATGTTAACAACGGTACGGTCGAAATTGCCGCATTAAGAGATGTCGGCGGTGATAATATTGAAGCTGAAGGACTTACCTTCTTCCCGTCAGCAGACGGCTCTGTTATGCACGTTCTTGACTATAATAAAGTGATTGGTATTTTTGTTCATCATTACAAAGTCAATTTCTGAGGAGAAAATATGACATTCAAAGATATAAATATCAGAGACCCTTTCGTTTTTCCGTATGAAGGTAAATATTATCTTTACGGCACTCGTGGCGAAACAGCGTGGACAAAGGCTTACGGACTTGATGTTTATGTGAGCAATGACCTTGAAACATGGAGTGAAGCCCACGAATGCTTTGCGGTTCCCGAGAATTTCTGGGGTGAAAAAGAAATCTGGGCACCCGAAGTGCATTATTATAATGGAAGCTTTTATATGTTTGTGTCGTTCTATTCCGAAAAGAGAAGCAGGGCAACGCAGATTCTTAAAAGCGATTCTCCTATGGGTCCTTTCCTGCCTTTTACCGAAGATGCAATAACGCCCGTAGGCTGGACTTGCCTTGACGGAACATTTTATGTTGATAAAAACGGAGACCCTTATATCGTTTTCTGCCGTGAATGGGTTCAGGTAATCGATGGCGAGATTCACGCAATGAAGCTTACAAAGGACCTGACCGCCGCTGACGGAGACCCGATTCTTCTTTTTAAGGCATCCCAACCCGAGTGGGCGGAAAAAGGTAAGGATAAATACGTTACCGACGGACCGTTTATGTACCGTGCAAAAGAAGGCAGGCTTCTTATGATATGGTCAACGTTCACCAATAAAGGTTATACACAGGCTGTTGCATATTCCGATAACGGAGAGATTGACGGCGAATGGATGCACGAGATGCCTTTATTTGATGATAACGGTGGTCACGGAATGATATTTGATGATTTTGACGGCAACAAATATCTTATTCTTCATTCACCCAATGAGAATCCTTTTGAAAGACCCGTTCTTATCAGAATAACCGAAGAAAACGGAACGCTCAAGCTTGTCTGAAAGGTTGATAAAAATGAAAAAGTTAATCAGCATAATTCTTGCACTTTCGATGATTACTGCACTTTTCGTTCCTGCTTTTGCAGAATCGGATTCCGTTCAGATTCATAATCCCGATGAATGCGATAATGTTCCCGTTATTATCATCAGAGGTATGGATTTTGGCGGACTTTATCTGGATTGCGGAACTGAAAATGAAAAACCTGCGATTGATCTGAATGTGGGCACAATCGTTAAAGATGCTTTGTTGGCTATCGGAAAGGGGCTTGCCAAATTCAGCCTTGACGCTGTAGTGGATGAGATTGCGGCGCTTGCTTCGGATATTTTTGTGAATTTTACAATGGATGAGAACGGTGATTCACTTTATAACGTCGGTGTGCCAAAATATCCCGAGAGCGCTGATAACTATGAAAATCTCCGTAACGGCGAAGGCTTTGAATACGGAATGGTCAGAACCTGCATTGAATCATTTGGCGAAGGCCATACATATTATATTAATTACGACTGGCGTCTTGACCCTTATGTTGTTGCCGATGATATCAATGCCGCAGTTGAATCCGCAATCAAAAATACGGGTCACGATAAAGTTAACATCGTCTGTTGCAGTATGGGCGGAATTATGACTGTTGCTTATCTGACCCAATACGGCTACGAGAAGGTTAACCGTTGTCTGTTTATGTCGTCAACTTTCTGCGGCGCTCAGGTTGCGTCGGATTTACTTTGCGGCAAGGTTGATATAACAGCAGAGAATCTTTACAATATGCTCAAAGACCTTACGGCAGACCAGAGTGTCCTTTCTTTTCTGATTGATGCTCTTAATTTTGTCGGTGCATTCAAAGGTATTACCAAAGTGACTGATTATATCCTTGAAAACTATAAGGACAAGGTTTATGCGGATGTTATTATTCCTGTTTTCGGTAAAATGCTCACTCTCTGGGGTCTTGCTCAGCCCGAGGATTATGAACCTGCAATAAAGTATATTTTCGGCGGCAGGACAAAAGAAAACGAAGCATTTCTCAAACGTGCCGATGCTCTTCAGGAAATGATGAACGGCAGAACGGATTTAATCAATGAGATGATTGACAACGGAGTTGAAATTGCAGTTGTTGCCCATTACGGCACACCTGTTGTTCCTGTATATGAAAATGCTCATTTCAACGGTGACGGAACTCTTGAAACATATCAGATGTCGGGTTACGCAACTGTTGCTCCCTACGGAAAAACTCTTGGTGACGATTATGTTGCAAAGAATCCCGAATACCTTTCGCCCGACAGAGTAGTTGACCTTTCAACTGCACTTTTCCCCGAATATACATATATTATAAAGGGTGCTCCTCATGTTTCGGGTTCTTACGGAACGGACTATGCCGATTTTCTCGTCTGGCTTCTTTCGTACGACGGAGAATTTTATGCCGGTGCAAGCGAAAGATATCCGCAGTTTATGGTTTCGGATGACTCACAGAAACTCGAAAAATTCAATTAAGACATAAAAATTACAGCGTGTACGAAAAAGTACACGCTGTTTTTTAATTAAGATGAGCGGTTTCGTTTATGTATTCAAAAACAATATCGCCGTAGCGGTTTGTTCCTTTTTTGTAGAATATAACCTTGGTAATTCCTGTATTCTGAATCGAAATATCAAAGTCGGGTACTTCCTTGAATCCCATAATTCTGAAAATTAAGATTGTCAGAAATGCTGCATGAGCAACAAGCGCAACCTTTTCTCCGCCCGAATATCGCGAATGCAGATAATTGATAACTATGTCAGCTCTGTCAAATATTTCGGATTCATTTTCAAATGTGCTGTGATAAACTCTCGGTTCGTTTTCGTTGATTCCGTCTGCAAGCACGGCGGTTTTGCAGAATTCCCTCATTTCATCAAGCGTTATTCCGTCGTATTCAGGAGCAATCCCGACCTCGGAAAGAATCGGAAGAATATTTACGGGCTTTAATGCACTCTGATAACGGAGCAACCCGTCTGCCGTACATATCGCTCTGATAAGACCGCTTGAATAAATATAATCAAATTCCGTATTGCTCAGATATTTGCCGAGCAGGTCAGCCTGATTTAGTCCCTTTTCAGTGAGAAACGGATCGTTTTCTTCTTTGAGTGTCAGTTCTTCTTTGTCGTATCCTGCGTTTCCCATACTTTGACCGTGACGGATAAGATAAAGCTCAAGTTCAATAATCGGATTATGATTTCCCATAAACATACCTCCTCACATATTTACCTCTTCAATTATATTTAAACATCAGTAACTTGTCAATTAAATGATAAATCCTGAAAAATCGGGTATACCAAATATGAGAAGAGATATGAGGTAAATTATATGGTTGACCGTTTTTCAAGATTTACGGCAAATAATCCGAAAATAATTCTGCTTGTTGCTGTTTTGCTGTTGATTCCCTCGGTGTTTGGTATTGCAACGGCAAAAATCAATTACGATATTCTCTCTTATCTTCCCGATGACCTTGATTCGGTCAAGGGGGAGATGATTCTTGATGAAGTATTCGGTAATGCAGGCAGTGCTTTTATGATTGTTGAAAATATGCCTTCAAAAGATATTTTGTTGCTGAAGGATAAAATATTATCGGTTAACGGAGTCAAAAATGTTCTCTGGATTGATACTTTTTCCGATATAACCGTTCCTGATGATATGTTACCGGATGCTGTCAGAAGTATATTTTATTCCAAAAACGGGAAATCGACCATGATGATGATTCAGTTTGAAGGTGTCGGCGCATCGGCATCAACAATGAATGCGGTTGATGAAATAAAGAATCTGATGAATAAAGAATGTTTCCTCAGCGGAATGTCGGTTCTAATGTCGGATACCAAAAACATTGTTGAAGGTGAAGCACCTATTTATATTGCGGTTGCGGGTATTCTTGCCTTGGCGGCTTTGGTTTATACAATGAATTCGTTTGCGTTACCGCTAATAATAATGATATCGCTTGTATTTTCTGTTGTGTATAATATGGGAACAAATTTTTTGGGCGAAATATCCTATATTACTCAAAGCATTGCTGCGATTCTTCAGATTGGAGTAACGATGGATTACTCCGTTTTTCTTTCGGACAGATTCAAAAAAGAGTTGAATTTAACGTTGGATAAGAATGAGGCAATGGCAATTGCAATTTCAAAAACGTTTTTTTCGGTTTCGGGAAGCGCATTGACTACTGTTTTCGGATTTCTTGCCATGTGTTTTATGAGCTTTTCTCTCGGTGCCGATATAGGTTTTGTTATGGCTAAAGGAGTTTTATTTGGTATTCTTACAGCTCTTATGATTCTGCCGTCGCTGATTCTTGTGTTTTATAAGCCTGCAAAAGAGAAAAAAAGAAAACCGTTTGTGCCCGATCTCGGAAAAATATCGGCATTTTCTCTCAGACATAAAAAAACTTGTGCAGTGCTTTTTGCTTTATTGCTTGTTACTTCGTATGTAATAAAAGGAAATGTCGGTGTTTATTATGATTTTGTAAAAGCCTTGCCTCAGGAAATGACTGCTGTTGTTTCAATTTCAAAGCTGAAATCTGATTTCGGAATGTCATCGACTTATTTTGCTTTGTTAAGCGATGAAACCGAATCATATAATGTTGCAAAAATGACGGATGAATTCGAAAAAGTTGAAGGCGTAAGTTCGGTTTTATCGCTTGGTTCGGTAATAGGCCCGTCTGTTCCAGTGGGGATGATACCCGATGCGGTTGCAGATATTTGCCGAAAAGGCGGTTATGAACTTATGATAATAAATTCCGTTTACCCCTCGTCAAGTGATGAATCAAATATTCAGACAGAAAAATTGAACGGTATTCTGAAAAAATATGATGAGAGCGGAATGCTGACGGGCGAAGCCGCACTTTCAAAAGATCTTGTCGGCATAACAGCAAAGGACTTCAATTTGACAAGCATTATATCAATTGCGGCGGTTTTTGTTGTTATTGCATTGTTATTTAAATCATTTATTGTTCCGTCAGTTCTGATTTTGTCCATTGAACTTGCTGTGTTTATAAATGAAGCTGTCCCATTTTTTACCGGAGCAGATGTGCCGTTTATTGCACCGACGGTCATCGGATGTGTCCAGCTTGGAGCAACGGTTGATTACGCAATTCTTATGACAACTCGGTTTAAAGAGGAACTTGGAAAAGGAAAAACAAAATTCACAGCTGTGAAGGATGCTGCATCGGATTCCTGTAATTCAATATTTCAAAGTGCACTTGTGTTGTTTTGTGCTACATTTGGTGTATATTGTGTATGCAATGTAATGCTGGTGAAAAGCATTTGTGCTATGCTTGCAAGAGGCGCAATTTTAAGTGCGCTGGTAATAGTTGTGTTTTTGCCCGTTCTTTTGTATTTTGCAGAACCGTTTATTAACAGAAAAGTCAAGGTGAAAAATAGTGAGTAAAAAATTGATTTGTGCGGTTATGTTACCGCTACTTATTTTCTCTTCGTGTAGCGAAAATTCAAAAAAATCTGTTCATGCAATTAATGACAGCCAACAGAATCTTTACACAGAAAAAGCCGATAATGTTATGAAAACAGAAACGGTTTATATCAGTCTTAATTCATCTGGCAGTCTGAAAAAAATAACCGTAAGTGACTGGATTCATACTGATAAAGCTGCGGTTTATGTTGACGATATCAGTATTCTTGAAAACATCAGAAATGTCAAAGGTATCAGTTTGCCGCAGAATATCGGTGGCAAACTGCGTTGGCATATGGATGAACAGGACCTTTATTATTCGGGAACGACAACTAAAACTCCGCCTGTGCTTTTTGATGTTGAGTATTATCTTGACGGCAAAAAGATGACACCTGATGGGATTTCGGGTGAAAGCGGAGAAGTAACAATCATAATTAAAATTCGGAATAATCTTATGAAAGAAGTTACGATTAACGGCAAAAAATATACCGTCACCCTTCCTGCGGCGGTGCTTGGAGGAATGATTCTTCCCGATAATATCTTTACTGATATAACGACGGAAAACGCGCAGAATTTCAATGACGGCGCAAAACAACTCGTAGGGTTCGCAACTGTTCCGGGTTTAAATGAAAGTTTTGGGATTCCCTCGGATAATATGTTACAGTCATTTGTATCCGATGAAATCATCATAAAAGCATATGCAGATAAATTCAGCCTTGAAAATATGTATTTCGCAGTCATTCCCTTTGCAACGCTTAACTATGATATGCTTATGCCTGAGTCACTTGGTGATGCGGGAACAGCAATCGCGGCGGTCAAGGCATTCCGCGATGCACTTCAAAAGCTTGACCCTGACAGAATTATCTACTCGCTCATATCTGATGAGGCTAAGATGAATTCATTGCTTGGGGCTGTGAACGATGCATCTTCGCTTTATCAAAATAATAAAAATCTTGTTCAATTGGCAAACAAGTATTCAACCCCTGAAAACATCGCAGCATTAAAAAAGTTGATTGAAATTCTTAACAAGCCGGAGGTAAAAGCTATGCTCGAAGTCATATCTGACCCTGAAGTGTTAAGCTTTATCAGCGGATTACCGGCAATAATGGATAATTTTGGAGATATAGAACCGCTTCTCACCGAATTGCAAAAGGATTTATCACGCTCTGAAGTTCAGAAAGAACTGTCCGACCTTCCGCAGACAATGGAAACGCTTTCACACGTTACAAATGTTTTTTCACAGAACAAAAGAGAGATTGATGCAGTGTTTAAAGCTCTTGACGGTGGCGGTGGTCAATCGCTCGAATCGATTCTTGAAGAGTTTGATGCCGAGGAAATAGAAGATCTTGAAAATAAATACGGTGATGTTATCGAGGACAGTGATCTTCTTGTTGCGCTTGCGGAAGAATGGTTGAAATTTGGCGGTGAATACGGTCTTTTCAGCGGCAAAGAAGAAAATATGAGCCACAGTCTTATGTTTATTTATAAAACAGATAGCATAAGACCTGCTCTTTCTTGACAAGTCTGTTTAACGGTATTAAAATATAAACGAAAGACAGTAAAGGATGTTTAAAATGGGAATTTGTTATATTGTCGGTGCAGGGGAGTGCGAAAGCATCGGCTTCGAAAAGAAAAAAGATGATTTTGTTATAGCGGCAGACGGAGGATACAGATATCTTCAGTCTGCAAACATAACTCCTGATATAATAATAGGTGATTTTGATTCGCTCGGAGAAACACCGTGCGAAGATAATGTTATTAAGTTAAACCCTGTCAAGGATATCACGGATATGAACGCCGCAGTCGATATCGGAATTGAAAAAGGTTTTGATGAATTTATAATTTACGGCGCAACGGGCGGCAGACTTGACCATAGTCTTGCCAACATTCAGCTTGTTGCATCGCTTTCAAAAAGAGGAATCAAAGCTTTTCTTAAAAACGGTGAAACAGTTATTACAGCTGTTACCGACGGAAAGATTTGTTTTGATTTATTTCAAAAAGGATATATTTCTGTTTTTGCTCACACGGATATCTGCGAAAATGTTTGCATAAAAGGCTTGAAATACAGCCTTGAAAAAACTGAGTTAAAGAATGATTTTGCGTTGGGAGTCAGTAATGAGTTTATCGGCTCAGAAAGCAGTGTTTCCGTTGGAAAAGGGACACTTATTATTGTTCTTAATGCTTGACATTGTTTCAGAATCTGATAAAATAAATTATCATTTTATTAAAGAAAGGAATTTGAAAATGAAGAAGTTTACAAAAAGCGCACTTTCACTTGTACTTGCTTTTGTTTTGGCATTTACGGCAGTTGCTCCTTCGTTTGCTGCAAGTGACTTGATTTGGGAGCACGTGTGGAACGAAGAATATGAAAACGGTGTTATTCTTTTTCCAGGAAGCAACGAAAGTGAAATGAATGTTTCGTGGTATTCGAAGACTGAAAGCGAACCCAAGGTCATTGTTGACGAGGGTATCGTTATCGGCAGCGATGCAAAAGAATTCAAGGGTTACAGTGTAGCTGCACCTGACGGTGATTTTTCAAACAAGGTCACAATTACCGGTCTTGAAGCAGGTAAAACATATTCTTATCAGTGCATCAGTGAAGGTTTTGAATCAAACGTATATTCTTTTAAAACAGATGCAGACCCCAATGTTTTTTCGGCTGTTTATATGACGGATATTCATACAAGCCACGATGATAATAATGAAAACGGAATCAAGGAAACCGCAGGAAAGTTCAACAGCACTCTTGCAGAGGCTGCATCAAGAAGAAATATTTCGCTTCTTCTTTCTGCCGGCGACCAGGCATCCGAAGGCTACGAAACAGAATACAAAGGCTTTTCATCGGCTCTCGGCCTAAAGAGCTTCCCTGTTGCAACAACAATCGGAAATCATGACCGCAAAGGCGTGGCATATAAGACTTTCAACAATGTCCCCAACGAGAGAGAAGACAATATGGTTGCATCTTATATCGGCGGCAACTATTGGTTCACAAGAGGGGATGTGCTTTTCCTTGTTGTTGACAGTAATAATGCAAGCGGTATGGACCACAGAGCATTTGTCAAGTCTGCTGTTGAAGAAAATCCCGATGTCAAGTGGAAGGTTATGATGATGCATCACGACCTTTACAGCGGCAGAATACCTCACAGAGAGAGCGAAAACGGACTTCTTCGTATGATATGGGGACCCATTGCAGATGAATTTGCAATCGACCTTGTTCTTCTGGGTCACAGCCATTATTACACCGTTACAAATGTTATCTATAACAACAAATCAGTTGCACCGTATGATGAAACTATGACAGACCCCGCAGGTACCGTCTATATGGTTTCAGGCTCAATCACAAGACCCAGAGATGATGAAGACATCGGTCTTAACGGTGAATGGATTGGCTATGCAAATGAACCCGACCAGAGAATCATTTATAATATCCTTGATTTTACCGAAGATTCAATTACCGTTTCTTCATATTACACAGGCGAAGCAGAGGCTTTTAACAGATATACTCTTGTTAAAACATCAAATGACGGCGGACATCCCAAGCAGATTCTTCCTTCATTCTTTGACGGTTTTGTAAGATTTATCGGAACTGTCTACGGCTTGTTCAATAATATCGGTGTTTACAGCGACCTTAAGGATAACGGCTTTGACGTTAATTTCTTTGATGTAGTTTTCGATAACTGATAAAAATATATGCCCCCGAAAAGAACTGACTTTTCGGGGGCATTGTTTATTATGAATTAAAGACCTGTTTTCTCGTTGATGTATTTTCTTGCAAGGCAAGCATATTCATAGGGGTTAGCCTTTGCGGGATCCTGCTCTGCTTCAACAACAACCCAGCCTTCGTAGCCTGCTTCGTCAAGAATATCGAATACGGGTGTGAAGTCAAAATCGCCGTCTCCGGGAACCGTGAATGAACCTGCTCTTACACAGTCAAGGAAGCTCCATCCTTTTTCTTTGCCTTCATTGATAACATCCTGACGGATGCTCTTGAGGTGAACGTGTTTGACTCTGTTAACATACTTTTTAAGAACGCCGATTGCATCTTCACCCGAGAATGAAAGATGGCCTGTATCATAAAGAAGATAAACAAGGTTGGGATCTGTAATTTCCATAAGCTTGTCAATTTCTTCTTCGGTCTGAACACCGGTGCCCATATGATGGTGAACGGTAAAATACATTCCTTTTTCTTTTGCAAGTCTGCCCATTTCGTTGAAACCTTTTGCGATGAGTTCCCACTGCTCGTCAGTGTAAACAGGCTTGTCGCCGAAAATGCTCAGCGCTTTGCCTTGAATTGAATTGCCCTGCTCGGATGCGCCGATAACCTTTGCACCGAGAGCATGAAGGAAATCTCTGTGCTTGATGAATGCTTCAATTGTTGCTTCGTAGCCTTCTGAAAGAAGAAGCGATGAGAACCATGCGTTGCAGATTCTGAGTCCTCTTACATCAAGTTTGTGCTTGAGTGTTTCAACATCTTTGGGGTATTTGTTGCCGATTTCGCTGCCCTTATACCCGCTGAGTGCCATTTCGCTTACGCACTGTTCAAATGTGTTTTCTGCACCGAGGTCGGGAAGATCGTCGTTTGTCCAAGCGATGGGAGCTATTGCAAGGTTTACCTTTTCTTTGTTAAGCATATGTATTTCCTCCGTTATATTAATAAAGTCTTGCTTTTGCAATGTTTTCCTGCATTTCGTCATAAGCTGCCTGAACGGTTTCACTTGTTGAAACCTCAGCAACGCCGACTCTCCACCACGCATCGTAGCCGTCACTCATACTGCCGTGAACAACCTTGATGTCGAAAAGGCAGGGGACAGTCTGCTTCTTTGAGTCCTTGATAG
>JAZNHM010000250.1:0-6381 GCA_045576955.1 Acutalibacteraceae bacterium
AGGATGCTCTCAAGCCTAACCTCGTTCAGACTCTTGAGGGTACACCCGCACTTGTTCACGGTGGTCCTTTTGCAAATATCGCTCACGGCTGTAACTCTGTTATGGCAACAAAGCTTGCAATGAAGCTCGGCGACTATGCTATCACCGAGGCAGGTTTCGGTGCAGATCTCGGTGCTGAAAAGTTCCTCGACATCAAGTGCCGTTACGCAGGTCTTACACCCAGCGCAGTTGTTGTTGTTGCAACAATCAGAGCTCTCAAGATGCACGGCGGTGTACCCAAGACTGAGCTTGCAGGCGAAAATCTTGAAGCACTCGAAAAGGGTATTCCCAATCTTCTCCGCCACGTTTCAAATATTAAGAATGTTTATAAGCTTCCTTCGGTTGTTGCAGTCAACAGATTCCCGACCGATACCGATGCAGAAGTTGAACTTATCATTGAAAAATGCAAGGCGCTCGGCGTTAATGTTGTTCTTTCCAATGTATGGGCAGAGGGCGGCAAAGGCGGCGAAGAGCTTGCAAAAGAGGTTGTTACGCTTTGCGAACAGCCCAACGATTTCACATTCTCATATGAACTTGATGGTTCAATTGAAGATAAAATTGAAGCTGTTGTCAAGAAGGTTTACGGCGGCGACGGCATAAGCGTTCTTCCCGCAGCAAAGAAGCAGATTGCAGCTCTTGAAGCTATGGGTTATGCAAATCTTCCGGTTTGTATGGCAAAAACACAGTACAGCTTCTCCGATGACCCGACAAAGCTCGGCGCTCCCGAAAACTTTACCGTTACAATCAAGAATGTCAAGATTTCCGCAGGCGCAGGATTCATTGTTGTTCTTACCGGCGACATTATGACAATGCCCGGTCTTCCCAAGGTACCTGCAGCAGAAAAGATTGATGTTGACGAAAACGGCAAAATCAGCGGACTTTTCTAATAAAAATAACCGTCACAGTCTATGATTGTGGCGGTTTATTAATGATATATCGGTGATATTATGCTCAATTTCAGAATTGATGAAAAATCCTCGTGGGAAAAGATAAAGGAAAGCGGAAAACCCGTTGTAATATACGGAATGGGCAACGGCGCAGATAAAGTTATCGATGAATTCAACAGGCTTGAAATTCCCATTCTCGGTGTTACCGCAAGCGATGATTTTGTCAGAGGACAGATTTTCAGAGGATTCAAAGTAAAAAAACTTTCAGAATTTGACGGTGAATTTATTATTGCCGTCGGCTTTGCTACCTGCATTCCCGAGGTTATGACTCATATTTATTCATTATCAGAAAAATACAGAGTTATCGTGCCTTGTGTACCCGTATTCGGTGACGAAATATTCAACCGTGAATTCGTTGAAAAGAATGCGGATAAAATCAATGCGGCGCACAGTCTTTTTGAGGATGAATCAAAAAGAATTTTTGAGGGATGCGTTAATTATATGTTTGGCGGAGAACTTGATGTACTTGCTTCCGTCACAACCGATAAAGACGAAGTTTTTAACAATATTTTAAAGCTTGGTTCTGACGAAAGTTATCTTGACCTCGGTGCGTACAGAGGGGATACGGTTGAAGAATTTCTTCATTATTGCGGCGGTAAATATGAAAGCATAACCGCACTTGAACCGGACCGAAGAACATTCAGAAAGCTTTGCGATTATCTTGAAAATATACCCCGTTCAACCGCTTATCAAAAAGTAATATATAATGAAATAACAACTCTGAAATTCAGCAGCAAAGCGGGCAGACAGTCTACGATATGTGAAAAAGGCGAAGAAATCGAAACAGCAACGGTTGATGAATTATTCAAAGAAAGCAGAGTCAGTTATATTAAAATGGATGTTGAAGGAGCAGAAAAAGAAGCGATTGAGGGCGCTGAAACAACTCTTAAAACTCAAAATCCCAAGTTGAATATCGCTCTTTATCACAGAAGTGCCGATATTTTTGAATTACCGCTTCAAATTTCGAAGATAAATCCCGATTATAAATTCCACATCCGCAGACATCCTTATATTCCTTGCTGGGATATGAACTTATATTGTGTCTGAAAGGGGAGAGCATAAATGAGAAACGATGAAATGTATCTTCAACTATATCTTATCCGCCACGGTGAAAGTATGGGTAATATTGAAACCGATGAGGAGTTTGATTCAACAAATCCGCCTCTGACCGCTCACGGTAAAAAACAGGCGGAAGCACTCGGAAAGAGATTCTCGGAACTTAAAAAATTTACTATTTATGCAAGTCCGCTTGACAGAGCAAGAGAAACAGCATCGCATATTTCTGATGAAATTATAATTGATGCTCAGCTTCTTGAAAAAGGTGTCAGACAGACCGACGGAGGATTTGAAGATTATAATGAATCAGATGTTGAATGCTACGAGCGAGCAAAAAAGGTGATTGAAAAAATCAAATCAAAGCACCGTAACCACGAAAATGTTATTATCGTTGCTCACGGTATGTTTCTCAATCAGCTGATAAAAGCCGCGCTTGATATTCCGTATAACCTGATGCGTCTTTCGGTTTATAATGCATCGGTTACAAAAATCAATTTCTGTGATGACGAGCCTACAAAACTCGCCTTGCAGAATGATATATCTCATCTTATTGAAACAGACGGCGAAAAACTTTTCTGGATGTAAAAAATGACCCACAGAGTCAATTCTCTGTGGGTTTGTTCTTTTATATTTAGGGCATATACGGATTATCGTCAAATTCGTAGTTTTCGGGCATAATCATCGGACGGAAATAATTTATTGTGTAATCAATTCCCCACTGACCTTTTTTGCCGTGCCAATAGCTTGAATGAGGCTCGATTGAAAGCATGCCGTTATAATCCTTTGTGTAAAGAATATCCATTGCGGCGCCCCAGTTGATGCAGTCAAGTCCTGCGGGAGCATCGTCATAAACATCGTTATCAAAATAAACACAGCCTTTGAGGTGGAAGTGATAGAATCTGTCACCCCAGTCACGCATTTCTGCGAGGTAGTTGCCGTTATCGTAAATGCAATGGGAAATGTCATATTTGATTCCAAGCTCGGGGAGCGCGGAAAGGACAACTTCCCAGACCTTCGGTTCAACAACAAAGTTCTCCCAGCGGCAGTTATAAACAGCTATTTTAACGCCTTTATCTCTTGCGAAATCAATGAGTTTCCCGAGATAATCAATAGCTATGTTACAGTTCTCATAGAATGACTTGCTGTCAACATAGTTGACACCGCAGTTATAAACGGGGCATCCGATGATTGATGCGGCTTCGATGATATTCTTGTCTGCCTGCAAAGCTTCAGGGATAATCTCGCCACTTTCATCAATTCTTGTCATGCCCCATCTGCCCATTGAACCGACAGCAACATTGTATTTTTCGGAATATCCTTTGATTTCGTATGCCTTTGAAAGGAATTCTTCCGAATCATAGTTATGGTTTACGCAGAATTCAACCGCTTCAAGACCTTTTTCGTGAACATATTTGATGCAGCCTTCGCTCCATCCGTTAATTATTCCGAGTTTCATAATATTTTCTCCTTTATTTCAGATTAATTTTGACTGTATTTTTCTCAATTAATTCAATAGGATGATATGACATTTTTGAACGTCTTAAGCCTTCGTCACCGCAATCCTCTTCACGGTTGACGAATTTTACGTCGTCGCCCGATGCATACATCTGTAAATATTGATTGGTAAGCATCTGATACGCACCGCCGAAAGAAATATCGGCTTTTTCGATATGACAGAAAAGGGTATCGCCGACAATTTCACCGATTGAATAGCCCGCTATTTTTCCGTCAACTTTCAGTACACCGCCGAGCATATCATAGATTCCATATTTTTCAAGAACTTCAATGCACATCTGAAGCTCAAGATTTGCACTTTCGTCTTTTTCTGAATTAAAAGTGAAGTTTTTTGTAAATTCGATTAAATCGGGGATATTACCGCTGTTTATCGGCTCAAATGTCCAATTCGGATAAAGCTTTTTGAATTTGTTGATATGATTTCTCGGAGTGCTGTATTTTTTGCCCGTGAGATTAAGCATAGCATTTTTTTCGTAAAGATAATCAAACCAGTCTCTGTCAGAATCAGCTTCAAAATCATCATAGCGCTCCTTGATTTTTTCAAGCTCTCTTTTATTTACCGTGCACAGAATCATCGGAATGGCTTTTGCTTTGCAGTACTCTTCGATTTTATCAAGAGCATTGTCAATGTTTCTGCCGATGGGAAAAATAAATCTTGAATCGGAGGCGAGAATAAGCGTGCCGTCCTCGATAGTGTAAGAATTTTTGAAATAATCTCTCCACATTGCCGTTGCGCCCGCCGAACGGTCGCACTGTCTTTCCGGATAAGCGTTAAAATATGCTTTTAAAATTTTGATATCTTCAAGTCCGATTTTTTTGAATGATAACATAATGCACCTTTTACATTTTTATTTTCGTTTCATTATAGCATCTCCGATTTGAAATGTAAATATTGTATTTTATCCAAAAAGATTACATTTTCTATTGATTATATTTTTTATATCTGTTATATTTTATATGATTATAAATTGCAGAGGTGTCTATATGAAAAAGCCTTACAAACTCAAACCCCATATTTGCAGATTTTGTTCGTTATATTCTTTAAATGACAGTTCCGTTCCCGCTGAACTTATGACATTTAAAAATGATGTTCCCGATTTAAAAGGATTCCCTTATCCGCTTCCCTCAAAGAAAAGCGATTACACCTGCTGTGCAAAGACGGGTGATATAGAATGGTTCGGTTCATCAAACGGTCTGACCCGTTACGATAAAAATGCTGAAAGAGACGAAGATATCATTATGTATTTCAGCGCACCGAGAGACCTTTTTGATAATAATGTCAAAGCGATTATGCCTGATGGCGATAATGTCTGGGTTCTGACCGAAACGGGTGTAACTCACATAGAAATGAGAATGATTACCGCTGAAGAAAAAGCTTTGATTCTTCTTGCCGAATCCGAAAAATATGTTGACCGCAGAGGTATGAAGAGTCAAAAAAGACTTGCAGAGGGCAGAAACCTCGATTCGATTTTCCCTTACGGTCATTCCGATAATGACGGCAGCTTTACTGTTGGTTTCTCGCTCGGCGAGCTTTTCAGATATGCTACATATAAGCGTGAAAAAGGTGCCGACCATCCCGACACAATCGAGGCAAAAAAGGTTGCAACAACAGCCGTTGAAGCAAATCTTCTTCTTCTCTACGTTCATTGCAGAGGTGACGGATTTGCAGCAAGAACATATCTTTGCGCTGATGAACCTGTGCCCGATGACGGTCTGTTCCTCAGAATAACTGATAACAAGGCTACCTGCCTTGAAACAACCGATTCTCTGAAAAGGAATGTTTGCGGCACGGTTATTGATGCATCAGCCGAAATTCCCGAAAGACTTGCGAAGCTTTTCACAGACCGCGGTTATACAAAGAATGATATTATTTACAAAGCTGACACCAGCAGCGATGAAATTTCACATCATTTTATTCATTTCCTTTATGCTCACGAGCTTCTCGGCTGCGATGATCCCGAGCTTGACGTGCTGATTAAGGACTGCGCAAAGAATATGCTTGCTCATATTATCGACCACGGCTATGAGCTTCACGATTTCACGGGCAAACCTACAACCTGGGCAAAATGGAGTCCCTCATATTTTGAATCCGAATTCGGTTGGGTTGACGGTGCACTCAATGCCGCCGAGCTTCTTATGTATCATCTTGTTACAATGAAAATTACCGGTGAAGAGGGAAGATGGAAGGAAAGCTATGACCATCTTGTAAACGACCTCGGCTACGCTGACATGACAACCGAGCATTTCAACAGACTCTATCATGCAAGCCTTGCAGGCAGCTTTGACTATGTTGAAGATATTATGTACGGTGATCATATGCTTGCAACAATTTCATTCTGGGGTCTTTGCACTCTTGAAAAAGATGAAGAGCTTCTTAAAAAATACAGATTCGGCTATAAGGCTTGGAGAACATCGATTGAAAGAGAGCACGTTCCCGGCTATGATCTGCCTTATGCAATTGCTTGCCCCGATGAAGAAATCGACCTTGACCGACTTGCAGGATGGTTCTACAGAACAAATAACAGCCGCCTTGCAGCAGGCGTAAGTATGGTTGGCAGACACGATGTTGCGGTCAGAACCCGCAGAAACGGATATAAAGAAATTTCCGCTCTTATGCCGCCCGACGAAACATTTATCTCGAAGTATGACAGAAATCCCGTTGAATATAAAAACGAGGATTCAGGCGGAATAATGTGCGTTGAAAGCTGTTATGTTTATACATTCGGATACTGGCTCGGCAGATACTACGGATTCTTTGAATAATGAGGTTAAAGTTATGAATAAAAAAATACATATTATAAGCAATGCTCATCTTGACCCTATC
>JAZNHM010000251.1:0-11205 GCA_045576955.1 Acutalibacteraceae bacterium
ATTCACTGACATCTTTCCTCGTTCTTCACGAGAATTACTGCTGTACTTGAAAGTACATACTCAAATTAATCTTCAAGGGTTTTTCTTGAATCGTTGTTTAATTTTCAAGGTGCGTCGCACACCGCTCTCTTGCGGAGTGCTCGACTATAATATCAAATCCCATCCCATTTGTCAACACTTTTTTAAAAAGTTTTTTGACTACTTATCAACTTCGCCGTGTGTTTAGTTTGACTCGGAGCCTGAAACCGTTGATATGCTTAGCATTTGAGGATTTAATGCTGTTGTTCAATTTATATTAAATTATGATTCTTTATATAAATAACCGGAACCTCTGAACGAAGTTCCGGTTAAATTTTTATTTCAGGAATCCCTGGATAATTACTTCCTCCGCTTCCTCTTCATTCATACCGAATGTCATAAGCTTGATGAGCTGGTCGTTATTGATTCTGCCGATTGCCGCTTCGTGCACAATCTGCGCATCCGCCGAATTCGCGGTAATCGCAGGAATTGAGCTGACGGTAGCTTTATCCATAATGATTGAGTCGCAAGTCACATGTGCGCGGCATTTCGCATTACCGATTGCATTGGGATAGAAAATCTGCTTTGAATTATCCTTTGCAACCGAGCGGGAAATAATCTGCGATGATGCATCCTCGCCGTCAAGATACACTTCCATATCCGAACGTGCATACTGATTGCCGTGAGTCAGAAGACGCTCGGTCATAATCAGCTTTGCGCCTGCAGCAAGATGCGCCTTGGTATCGCGTACAGTTGAATCGACGCCCTTGATCTGCACCATTTCCATTTCACAAACGGAATTTTCATCCTGCTCAACATAGGTTACGGGGTTAAGAACTCTTTCGCCCTTGCCGTCACCCTCGCCGTAATGCTTTTCAACATATCTGATGCGTGCATTCTTGCCGATGTGGAATGAATGTATACCGTCGTGCTGCGACTTTTCATCACCGCTGTTGTGAATGCCACATCCCGCAACGATAACAACATCAGCATCGTCGCCGATATAAAAATCATTATATACAAGGTCATTGACGCCCGTTTCTGTAATAATGACGGGAATATGGATACTTTCATTTTTTGTGCCTGGAGCTACAATTATATCAATGCCCGGCTTGTCCGTTTTGGTGACAATTTCGATATTAGCGGTTGAACGACGCGAAAAACCTTCGCCGTTTTTTCTGATATTATAAGCACCTGCGGGGATTTCGTGAAGGTCCGCAATGGACTCAAGGAGATTGCTGTCTATTCTATCCATTACTTATCCTCCTTTCCTCTGAAGCCGCAGTTTTCGCTGAATTCACCCATAAGCTGGGGAAAAATTCTGTCTTTGGGGCCGATATCTCTAACCTTGCCGTCGGCGATAATAACCATCTCATCGGCAAGCTGCATAATTCTTTCCTGATGAGAAATGACAATGACGCTGTTGTGACTGCCTTTACTCATCGCCTTAAAGCTTTCAACAAGCATAGAGAAACTCCAAAGGTCGATACCCGCCTCAGGTTCATCAAATATTGCAAGACCGAGCTTTCTTGCCATAAGAGTTGCAATTTCAATTCTCTTTGCTTCACCGCCGGAGAGGGAGTTATCCATCTCGCGGTTGAGATAATCCTTTGAGCAAAGCCCGACACTTGTGAGATATCCGCAGCACTCATCAACGGGAAGCTCACTTCCTGCCGCAAGAGAAAGAAGCCTGCGCACAGTAAGGCCCTTGAATCTCGGGGGCTGCTGGAATGCATATCCGATTCCGAGCTTTGCTCTTTCGGTTACGGACATATTTGTAATGTCAATATCGTTATAAAGAATTCTGCCACTTGTCGGCTTTTCAATGCCCATAATAAGACGAGCAAGAGTTGACTTGCCGCCGCCGTTGGGACCTGTTATAACGGTAAATGCTCCGTCTGGAACTACGAGATCAACGTTATCGATGATTTCAAGTTCTCTGCCATCTGCATCAACCTTAAATGAAACTTTTTCAAGCTTTAACATATATTTTCTCCAATTATTTTTATGGTTCTTTTATTATATACTATTATAATTGTTTTATCAATGTGTAATTAACACAACATCGTATTACCGTCCCCACAGTTTTCTGTCCAGACTTCTGAATTGAACTGCCTGAGCAATATGATTTGCTTCAATTGATTCACTGTTTTCGAGGTCGGCAACAGTTCTTGCAACACGCAGGATTTTATCATAGGCTCTTGCCGAAAAATCCAGCTTATCAAAAACATTTTCAAGAAGTGCCATCGCCTGAGGTGTCGGGCGGCAGAATTCGCGGGTCATTGCTGCATCCATCTTTGCATTGCACGAAACACCTGAGCCTTTGAGTCTTTCCTGCTGAATTTTTCTTGCTGCGTTAACTCTCTTTTTGATTTCCGCAGACGGTTCCGAAGGCACCTTGCTCGAAAGCTTTTCAAAATCAACAGGCGGCACCTCGATATGTATATCGATTCTGTCAAGCATCGGACCCGAAACTCTCGAAAGATAACGCCTTGCCGCACCCGACGGGCACGTACAATCACGTTTCGGATGACCGTAATATCCGCACGGACACGGATTCATCGCACACACAACCATTGCCGAACAAGGATAGGTGAATGATGCATTTGCACGGGAAATTGTGATTTTTCCATCCTCAATAGGCTGGCGAAGAACTTCCATTGCTATTTTAGAAAATTCGGGAAGCTCGTCAAGAAACAAAACGCCATTATGAGAAAGAGATATTTCACCCGGTCTCGGAATTGCTCCGCCACCCGAAAGACCTGCGGGCGACACTGTGTGGTGCGGTGAGCGGAAGGGTCTTTCTGTAATAAGCGAAACACCCTCAGGTAAAACTCCCGCTATTGAGTAAAGCTCGGTTGTCTGCAAGCTTTCTTCAAATGTCATATCGGGCAATATAGACGGCAAGCGTTTTGCAAGCATACTTTTACCGGAGCCGGGAGGGCCGACCATTATTACGTTATGACCGCCAGCTGCAGCAATTTCAAGAGCATATTTTGCTTCCTGCTGACCCATTACGTCCTTAAAATCGGGAGCATAAATGCGTGTGTTCTGCTGAGAATATGCGTCAAATCTGATGGGTTCGATTATTTCTTCACCTTTGAGAAAACGCACAACCTGTCGGACGTTTTCAACTGCATAAACTTCAATTCCATCAACAACGGAGCTTTCAAGCGCATTCGATGCAGGCACAAAGACTCGTTTTATTCCACTTTTGCGCGCTCTGTTAACCATGGGCAAAGCGCCGTTGACGTGGCGGATAAGACCATCAAGCGAAAGTTCGCCGATAAAAGCACAGTCATCAGTATTGCAGTTGAGCTGTCCGCCGGCTTTCAGCAAAGCAATCAGAATCGGCAAATCATAAACAGGTCCTTCCTTACGGATATCGGCAGGGGAAAGGTTTATTGTGACACGGCTTGAAGGAAATGAATAGCCACTGTTTTTGATTGCTGAACGCACTCTGTTGCGCGACTCACTGACGGCCGCATCGGGCAGTCCGACAAGGTCAACTCTCGGCAAACCCTGGCCGTAGTCAACTTCGACTCCGACCATATAGGTATCGATTCCGAAAAGACCCATACTGTTTATGCGCGCAAACACCGTATCACTCCCTTATCTGTGTTTTTGTTTATAATATCATACTCTGTCGAAAAAGACAACATAAAAAGTCAAAGACACCGAATGAACGGTGCCTTTGACTTATAGAAGGATGTATGAATGCCGGAAACGGTTCGGTTGCGGATACCGTACCGCAAAGCCGGCTGAAGATTTCAGAGTTAATCGTTAGCTTCTTCTGCTTCCTTGATAACTTCGTCGGGCACTGCTTCACCGTGCTTGACAACAAAAATGCAGAGCATACTGAGAATAAACATAACGGGGCTGTAAACGAACAGCGACATATATGTTCCCGAAAGCATACGGACGATACCGTAAACAATGGGAGATGCAATCTGCGCCGAGAAAGTAGCGGTGTAATAGTAACCGGTGAATGTGCCAACCTTATCGATACCGCCGATTTCAAGAACAAGGGGAAGTGTGTTAACAGTGATAAACATATTTGCAAATCCACCGAGAACAAGAACAACCCAGATAACAGCCATACTTCTCGTTACAACATAGAGAAGGAATGCTGCCATAAATACCGCGAGACCAAGAAGGATAGTCTTCTTTCTGCCGATTTTCTTGCCAACATAACCTGCAGGAATTGCAGCAACTGCCGAACAAACCGCGAAAAGAGTTGTCATAATAGTTGCTTCTGCAGTTGTTTTGCCAAGAACTTCAGCTGCGAAGAGTGCAAAGAATGTTGTGATTGCGTTTGTGCCACAGAAGAGGAAGAACAGGCCGCCAAGCATAAAAATAAGACTCTTTCTTTCGCCCTTTGAAAGCTTCTGTGCTTTCTGAGCTGCTTTTGCAGCTTTCTTAGCTTCTTTTTCTGCTCTTGCTCTTGCCGCTTCATCAGCAGCTTTATTCTGATCTGCAACAGCCTCAAGCTTGCTTGAAGGTTCTTTTACGAAGAAGAGAATTACAAGCATACCGATAACCATAACAACGGCGCCTGTAAGGAATACATAGGGGAATGCAATCTGTTCGTTCTCGGTTGTTATCTCAATACCGGTTGCAAGCTTATAGAAAAGACCTACAACTGTTCCTGCAAACATACCGATTGCGCCGCCGACACCGCCCATAAGGTTGATGATTGCATTACCTTCACTGCGAAGTGCAGGAGGAGTAAGCGCAGGCATAAGCGCAACAACGGGAGCTCTCCAAAGCGACATTGAGAAAACAAAAAGGATGATGAAAAGCATTGTCAGAGGAAGAGAACCGCTGAGAGCCACCCAAGGAATAACAGCAAAGAGGAACGCTGATACGGGTGCACCGAAAACAATGAAGGGACGGCGTTTGCCGAGCTTTGAATGACATCTGTCGGAAAGCTTGCCGAAAGTCGGCTGAAAAATAACGCCAAAAATGTTATCAAAAGTCATTATGATACCAATGAAAAGCGGTACAAGAGTGATGCCGCCTGCTTCGGTTACAACATTTTCACCCTGGGTTTCTGCAAACTTGGCAAGAACAGGGAACATTTCGTTGAGCTTTGCGCTCCACTGAGTTACCGTTTCAGAAGCATTAAGCAGTCTTTCAAGAATTTTTGTGATGTAAGGGTCATAGATTGCCCACGCAATAGAGGAAGCCATAAAGCCGAAACCGGTCAAAATAGTTCTGGGGCGGTGAAGCTTTCCGTTTTCTCTTGCGCAGAAAAAGGTGTTACTCATTTGTTTTTTCTCCTTATGAATTGTGCTGATTCTCTTTATGAGAACTTACTATATTATTATATCACTTATACCGTCGATTTTAAAGACAACATTTTCCACTAAAAAGACGTTTGCTTTTTGTTAGAGTTAACCAAACAACAAAAACAAAAAAGCGGCGCATCCTTTCGGATACGCCGCCACGGTTATTCAATTAAATTCTTGCGCTAATTCAACCAAATAAACGATTGTGAACTTTAATTAGTTCTTCTTTGTGCAAACGTAAGCTGCTGCTGCTGCAACTGAAACAGCTGCGAATACAGCGATACCTACTGATGCTGAACCTGTGTCTGCGGGAGCAGCTGCAGTTGTTTCAACAACTGTTGTTGCTGTTTCGCCAGCATACATAGCCTTGATCTTTGCCTTAAGAGCATTGATGAGATCTTCTGCACCGGGGATGTTGAAGCCTTCGAGCTCAGCGATAGCGCCGTTAACGTCTGCTTCTGATGCTACAAGGCCGCCCATGCTTTCAACGAAATCGATAATCTTAACGATAACGCTTTCGATTGAATCCCACTGGCTCATTGATGCCTTAGCAAGGTCGATGATCATTTCAAGGATATCCTTAACTGTGAGGTTAACGTAATCCTTTTCAGCGCCTACTGTGCAAGATGCAACGTGCTTGTTGTATTCAGCTTCGCTAGCGAACTTTTCGCCGCAACCGCCGCATACCTTAACGTCACAAACAGCGAGGTGGCTGTTGTACTCTTTTTCAATAGCAAACTTTGCGCCACAGTTGGGGCAAGTGTTTACGATGGGCTCTGCGGGAGTAGCTGTAGCTGCGAAAGCCATAGCGCTCATTGAAAGAGCCATGATGAGTGCAAGTGCAAGTGCAAGTACTTTCTTCATTTTGAACCATTCCTTTCAAATTTTATTGCAAGAGCAACAATTGTTACCTAATAGTAACATATTGTAACCGTTTTGTCAACACTTTTTAATATTTTCTTTGTACATTTTTTAAAAAACCGTTCACCAAATATGTACAGAATGCATAATCAGACGCTTTAATCAGCTTTTTCTGTTGTATTTGACTCTGTTTCTGTAACCTTAACTGTTGTAGGTTCTGTTTCCTTAACAGTTGTGGGCTCAGTTGCCTTAACGGTTGTAGGCTCTGTAACCTTAACTGTTGTAGGTTCGGTTGCTTTAACTGTTGTTGCAGGAGCCTTGGTTGTTGCGGGAGCCTTTGTTGTAGTGGGGTCTTTTGCGCCGTCCTGCTTTACAAAGCAGTCGTGGTAAATTGTTGACCAAAGAACCCAAACGTCTGCACCGCTCTGATAGTATGAGTCATCAACAAGCTGATTTGAAGCAGAAGCTCTTACGAAGCCTGAATCTCTGAGACCGTAAACAAAGAGATTTGCCATTTCGGTTGACTTGAATGTGATTCTGCCCTTAACTTTAAGCTCGGTCTTGGGAATTGTGTACTTTGTGAGCTGACCCTTAACGAAACCTGTTGCCCACCAGTACTTACCGTATTCTCTGGTGAAGATCTTCTTATAGTGGCCGTCATTGTTCTTGCTCCAATAGCAATCAAGCTGCATATTGAGCCAGTCTTCCTGACCTGCGCAGCTGTAATGGTTTACGCCGCTTGTATCGCCCTTATATGTACCGCCGGGAGCAGTGTAAACACCGATTTCAGCACCGACAAGAAGAAAGCCATATTGACCCTTCCAGAACTGAATCATCCAGTCTTTGCCGCCGTAGTTGAAGCGGATACGGACCTGGTCGATAAACATACCTGTCATCGGAGCCATATTGTCGTAAACTTCGTTGTAACCTGCGTTCTTCTGCCAGCAGTCTTTATCGTCTGTGTAATAGAAGTCGCCTGCGGAGTTATATCTGTAACCTGCAAACTGGCCGCCGCCTTCACCAATAACATTGTCGACAAGCTTATCTTCGGTTGTAACTTTTACTGTCGTTGCCTTATTGTTGTTAGGTGCAGCGGTTACACCCGCTTTTTTGGTTGTTGTTTTGTTGTTTACAACTCTTCTTGTTGTCTGAACAACTCTCTTGATTGTTGTGAGAGCATTACCCGAGGGATCTGTTACAGTTGAATGGTCTGCATCTGTGATAATCTCGGGGATATCCTGAAAATATGTTTCTTCGACATATTCATACTGCTCCTGAACAGTTGCCGAAGTTGTTGTATCTTCCTTCTGCTTGTCAGTGTTTCTGAAGATAGCAACAGCTGCCACAGCGCCGCCGATAACAACAATTGCACTGATAGCGAGAATAAGTATCTTTTGCTTAGTCTTGTTCATTGCCGTTTCCTCCTTCGGGTGATGCCCGTATATACTAATGTTTATATTAAACCTTTAAGGTTTTTTATCTGATATTCTGCCAAAGGAAAATAACATCCTTGCCGTAGCGCTTATAAGTATCGATTTCGTATGGTGAGAATTCTTCAACCTTTGTGAAACCTTTCTTTGCCATTGCTTCGTCAAAAGCAATCGCCTGCTCTTCACTTTCAAAAGTGATTCTGCCCAAAATTCTGAGAGTGTTGGAGTCGTTGCGGTCTTTGAGCTGACCGTCAACAAATCCGGTTGCCCACCAGAAATCGTTGTAGTTTCTTGAAAACTGGGGAAGATATTCGCCGTTGTCAAACTCATCCCAGAAAACAGTCATTTCCATTTTAAGCCAATCGTCTTCGGTTGCACAGTTATAATGTTCACCGATCGAGCCCTTGGGTCTGGTGTAAACACCGATTTCACCGCCGACAGTACCAATTGAACCCGAGATATACTGACCTTTCCAAAGCTGGATTCTGTACTGCTTATTATCATAATTGAAATCAAGTTTCGTTGTTTCGATGCTGAAGTCGATTAGCTGTGCACCCCAGTCATAGAGGGGGTTATAGCCAAAGTTTTTCTGGAAGCATTCGGGGTCTTTATCATCGTTATATATGTATGGCTTCTGACCGATAACATTATATCCCATAAGGCTCAGACCTGCAAAAGTCATATCCTGCGGAAGATTTCCGCTTGGGGTGACTGCCACGCCTCCGTTGGGACCTGCCTGAACCTGAGGCACTGTTACCTCTTCAGTTACGGGCTCGGTTTCAGCAGGCTTTGTAGTCTGAGTCACCTGAGGCTTGGTCGTCTGCGCCTGAGTTGTTTTCTCGGGAGAAGTTGTTGCCTGAGTGGGTACATAAGTGTCGGTTATGACCTGAGTTGTGAGGTCGAAAATGGAACCGACTGTCTGCTCAATTGTCTGAGGCTCTGTTTCGGGGAAGTAATAACTGTCACTGAAACTCTGGTCGTATCCGGGAACTTCTGCAGGCGGCATATCTACTTTTGCCTTGACTGCAAGAACTGCCGCAACCGCTACAAGACAAACCGCAACCGCTGCAACTGCTATAACCGGAAGATTCATTTTTCTTTCCTTCATTTTTTCTCCTCCTTTTATTTATAATGTATATAATGCGAAATCTGTCGACATTATCTTGCACGAGGCAAGATAATGTCCTTGGTGGAGATGGCGGTAATCGAAACCGCGTCCGAAAAACCCTTGCAGGGACTTTCTACGAGTGTATCCCATCTTTTAACATTCCCTTACACCGACGCCGAGGGGCAGGCTTCGGTGCTTAGTAGACAGATTGTGCATGACGGGCTATCCGCCGTTACCCGTTCACGTTCACTGCTGATCGACGCCTCTTGTGCGGCCGCAGTCCTCCGCACAGAGACGGCTGCTTAATTAAGCAGCGAGGGCAACTTTATTGTTGTCGTTTAAATTTAGTTTTACGGATTTTATAGCGGTTCCGCACCGCTACTCGCTTATCCGGGCTCAGATCCCCCGTCGAAATCCTTTCATCCCCGTATATGATGAAGCGCTTACGCACCTCATATTGTCTTGATTTTACTTTATCTTCTCAAGCCGCGCTCAATGTTTCTTTGTGCATCTTTCTTTGCGGCAACTTCACGTTTATCGTAAAGCTTTTTACCTTTACAAAGACCAATTTCGACCTTTGCTCTGCCTTTAAGAAAATACACACTGAGCGGAATGATTGCGAGACCCTCCTGCTTAACCTGAGAATGGAGTTTTACTATCTCGCGCTTGTGAAGAAGAAGCCTTTTTGTTCTCAGCGGGTCACGGTTAAAAATGTTGCCGTGCTCATAAGGACTGATGTGCATACCGTTGACAAACATTTCTCCGTCCTTGACGAAGCACCACGAATCCTTGAGGTTTATCCTTCCTTCACGGATAGATTTAACCTCCGTGCCAAAAAGCTCAATTCCCGCTTCAAGTTTTTCAAGAACAAAATAATCATGGTATGCTTTTTTGTTTTGAGCAATTATTTTAATCGGTGAATTTTTATCCATAAAAAAGCCTTTCGCAGTCTTGCGATTGTACCACACAATATATAAGTGTGTCAATACCTGTTTTTTGTTGCATCAAATTTCAAAAAATTAAAAATAATTTGATTTCGGAAAATAATGTGTTCAAGCCGAAGCAAAAACACATTATTTAGCGGTTTTTGCCTTATAGGCTCTTTTTTTTGCGTAAAAATCTTTTTTGTTTTTCTTTTCCTCTGCTTCACGCTTTGCAGCGGCAGCTCTTTTAGCTTTCACCCTTGAAAGAGGCTTGCCTTTTTTAGCAGGTTTTTTCTTCTTTTCTTCCTTATCCTTATCGGGGTTTTCCTTATAGAAAACTATGCTTCCGCCGATAACCTGAATAACTTCACTGCCCGTTGCAGCGGCAAGCTTATCCGCAAACTCTCTGGGAGTTTCGGGTGCGCTTTCAAGAAGAACTTTAAGCTTTATGAGTTCTCTTTTTCTGAGTGCATCGGCTGTCTGTTCGATGAGGGCATCTGAAATTCCGCCCTTACCAATCTGAAAAAGAGGTTCGAGGCCGTTTGCCTGCGCTCTGAGAGCCGCTCTCTCTTTACCGGTCATACATTACCCTCCTCTATCTGCTTTGCAAGGAGTCTTACCGACTTTCCTCTGTGGCTGATTGCATCCTTTTCATCTGCGGTAAGCTGAGCCATTGTCTTTTCCCCGCCGTACTCAACGGGAAGAAAAAGCGGGTCATAGCCAAAACCGCCGTTTCCGATTTCTTCGTAACCGATTGTTCCTCTGCATTCGCCTCTGGCGATGAGCTTTCTGCCATCGGGATAAACGCAGCACGCAACGCTGACGAATGCCGCGCCTCTTTCGGCGGGGTCAACATTCTCAAGCGCCTTGAGGAGCTTTTTGTTGTTGGCATCGTCATTACCGTGCTCACCCGCATATCTTGCAGAGTAAACACCGGGGGCTCCGTCAAGATAATCAACAGCAAGACCCGAATCGTCTGCGATGCAGGGCATTCCGCTTTCTCTGCAGCCGCTTTCGGCTTTGATGAACGCGTTTTCTTCAAATGTTGTTCCGGTTTCTTCTGCGTCGGTCAGTTCAATGCCTGCCTCCTCGGCAAGAAGAACACGGATTCCAAGAGGTGCAAGAATTCGTTGCATCTCGTCTCTCTTTTTCATATTATGCGTAGCGATTATATAATCCATATATATTATTCTCCATCATTGTCTTCTTCAAACAGACCTTCCGCAAAAGCTTCAGGATTGAAAGGTCTGAGGTCGTCGATTCCTTCGCCGACACCGATAAATTTAACGGGCACCTTGAGGTCGTTCTTGATTGCAAGAACAACGCCACCCTTTGCAGTTCCGTCAAGCTTAGTGAGAATGATACCTGTAATTTCAGCAACATCCTTGAATTCCTTTGCCTGGTTCACCGCATTCTGACCCGTTGTTGCATCGAGAACAAGAAGAATTTCACGGTCGGCATAGGGAAGCTGACGGTCAATAACTCTGTATATCTTCGCAAGTTCTTCCATAAGATTCTTTTTGTTATGAAGTCTGCCTGCGGTGTCGCAGATAATGATATCCGCATTTCGTGCT